>CAMVAR010000026.1 GCA_947165555.1 uncultured Pseudomonadota bacterium
GATAGGTTTGTCTCCATTGTTTAGAATTGGGAATCTTTCTTTCCCTTCGTTTTAATATTGATTACCTGACCCAATTGGCCGGGGCGGGCGCAACCGTGGTAAATGTTGAACAATACGGGCGCATCGTGCATGAAAATGCAATGCGACGCGAACTTATCAATCTGGGTCAGGCGGTGATTGATTCGGCATATATTGAAGATTTGGATAATCCGGTATCAACACAAATCGAAATGGCCGAACAAAAATTGTTTAACATGGCGACAACCGGCGATATTGGTCGCGATGTAACCCCAATTGCTAGCGCACTAAAAGACGCATTGACAGAGGTGGAAATCGCCTATAAGGCAGACGGAAAATTGTCCGGATTGACAACAGGCCTGGCCGATTTGGATAAATCTATTAGTGGCATGCACAAATCCAACCTGTTGATTATCGCGGGACGACCGGCCATGGGGAAAACCGCACTGGCCATGAATATCGCATTTAATGCCGCAAATGCAATTTTTACAGGACGTGCAAACAGCCAGTATAAGGGTGCCGTCGCTTTCTTCAGTCTTGAAATGGGTGCATCAGAATTAGCGGGGCGTGTATTATCGTCCCAGGCACGCATATCAGGCACCGCGATGCGCGACGGTTCATTGACCGATGAAGATTTCTTGAAAATGACCCAATTTTCTGATGCCATCGGCCGGATTCCGTTGTTTATTGATGACACACCGGGTATGTCGGTACCAATGATTCGCACACGTGTACGACGTCTGGCCCGAAAATATGGTGGCATCGCACTGGTTGTGATTGACTATCTGCAGTTGTTAACATCACCCGGTGGAAAAAACAAAGACAATCGTGTCCAAGAATTATCCGAGATAACACGCGGTCTTAAAATGCTGGCCAAGGAATTTAATGTTCCGGTTATCGCCCTGTCCCAGTTATCGCGCAGTGTTGAATCACGTGACGACAAACGACCGCAACTATCGGATTTGCGTGAATCGGGCTCTATTGAACAAGATGCGGACATTGTTATGTTCACATATCGCGAAGAATATTATCTGCAAAATCGTGACCCGTCGCAACGTTTATCAAACACAACAACCGCGGGCATGGTTGAAACATGGCAAAAACGATACGAACATGCCAAAGGCAAGGCCGATATCATCATCGGCAAGAATCGCCATGGGCGTACCGATACCGTGCATGTCGCATTCTTGGCCGAATTCAGTTTATTTGATAACCTGGTTGATGGTGCCGCAAATCGTGGGCCGGATTTTATCTCTGATAATCCCCCAACCCATTCAGACATGTCGGTCGGGATGGACGCAACACCAATTGATATCAATGAAATCCCGGACGATATTGACATTTGATACCAATTAAAATATCCAGATTGATAACAACCGAAACTTTTTTCTTGCCAAGTTTTTAAAATTTGACTATCATTTTGTCAAGATTTATCCAAGGAGAATTTAAATGGCCCAAGAAGAAATCATTTTTCCGAACAATATCCGCAATATTCGCCTGGCCGCAGGGATGAAAATGACCGAACTGGCACGGCGTTCCAACCTGTCGTTGTCTGCCGTGTCAAAAATCGAAAAAGGTGTGCGGCGTTTAAACCAAAAACAGTTATTGAATATTTGCAATATATTGGGGTGTAAATTGTCTGATATCTTTATCAAAGACACAGATGATGTTGCATCTAAATGGCAAGACGAAATCAGACGACGCACCACAACCAATGAAGATAGCGGATTAAAGGTGTTTGGAACCGGATTACGCAAAATTCGCCAACAGGCCGGAAAAACAATCGCCCAGGCCGCAAAAGACGCCGGAATGACATTGTCGGTATATCACAAGATAGAAGTCGGTCAACGCGAAATATACGAAAATGAAATTGAACCATTGGCTAAATCTTTTGCGCATACGGTGGATGGGTTGTTTGATAAAATCGCGACATTGTATAAATCTGGCGAATTGGCCAAACAAATGCACAAGGTCAAAGAACGACTGACCGCCGTGTTAGTACCCGGGGATTCGGCGAACGATATGGGCGATATGCCCGGACATTTGTATGGTGCAAAACTTTATAACAATGCACGCAGGAAATTGGTACCCGTGTTCGGGATTCCCGATGGCAAACGTATTGCATTCACGAAATCGGACAATCGCATGATTACCGCGCCGGCAAACCTTGAAGGTCGCCGTGGGGTGTATGCGTTGCGCCCAATATCCAAGCGTACCGGTGGATTCATTCCAGAAAATGCCTATGTTTTTGCCGACATCAAGGCAAACGTTGCTGTTGGCGACCTGGCCGTGTTTATTGATTCTGATTTTAAATCATTGACCGAATCCGACACGGTAAATGCAAACATTGCCGTTGTACGTCGCGATTCCAAGGGTAATTTGTACGGACAAATGGTATCACCCGAAGAAAAAATTACCGCGCCAACCATGCACAAGGTGATTATGTTCATTGTCGATTAACACATGTATGCAGAGGGATTAAACGAGATGAAACCAAAAGCAAGCGTTATTGCACAAAAATTGTTAAACCTGTATCGCCAGGCGCATGTTATCGTCGGGGGTTGGCGGGCGGTCAATCGCGTCTTGGTGGACGAAGCAACCCCAGATGTAATCGCCGAATTACAAGATTTACCAACCGGCAAGATGTTAATTACACATATTAAAAACCTGCGCAGTGGCGAAACCCGAATGGATACCATCGCCCGTGAATTATTACCCTATGGCGGAATGATGGACGAAACCGCAATCAGCGTCGCCGTTGCAAATGATGACCTGGATGAATTAATTAACGCAATCCATACATTCGTTGCAACCGAAGATGGTTTGCGCGTATTTATGTCCACACCGGTTATCAAACAATTTGGCCCCGAATGGATTTTGGCCGCAAAAAACGCGTTGGCCGACCATCCGGATGAACTGGATAAACTGGACGAGATTGTTCGCACATGGACCGCATACAATATGTGGTCTGCGGCAAATGAAATTATCAACAATCCGTTGACCGACCGCATTCGCGCACAATTACAGGTTGACATGCCGGAATACGAAACATATTTACCAATGTTTGGCGATGCCGGAAATCAACTGTTGCGGCGTATGCACACCGTGCTTAGTTCTATGCCAAACGACGCCAACCGTACCCGCACGCAACCACGCCCCCAGGATGATTAAGCATTGCGATATATCGTATCCAATGTATGCGGTGTACCAATGTAAATCATTGCGCCATTGGGGGATAAAATAAAATCCAATTCACGCAATCGTTCGCGCAGTGTGATGCGCTTTTTTAGTGTATTACATGTATTTGGTACTTCTACATCATCACATATTATTAAATCGGCACGCATACCGGTTATATTACCATGAATGCCCTGGCATACGACGGATGGTTCGCGTATGCCCAATGGGCGGTTTATGGTAATTTTATTTTCTGCCCATTCGCGTTTATTTTTTGGTATCATGTCACCACACCATGGATGATTTTCCAATATGTGCCGTATATGCATAACCATACGGATTGCTTGGTGCGTTTGGGCCGACAAAATTAAAATACGGGTTTGTGGGCGCAGAAATAATACACATGTCGCAAAAATTCCAACTATTGTTGATTTGCCAGAATGCCGAAACGCCATCAACAGACCACGATGGGGTTCTTGGTCCAAAATATCAACCAAAAAATTCGTCATAATATGATGATGATTCGGCGTAGCCAATCCTAGAACATTATTCCACGAATCAAGAAATTGATTGTATGCACTCATTTTACAATTTTATCAAAATGTTCTAATAAAGATGTTAATAAATTCTTTTTTGTGGTCGTGGCTTTTTTTAATTTATTAAGATTGGCGGCATGCTTTGCATTATACGGTGCTTCGGATTCTGTACGCAGACGCTCTAAAACAGTTTGTTCGGTAACACCATGTCCCGACATTCCGGCGGCACCGTATTTGGCGCGCTGGGCCGCCAAGACACGCCGCACCAGGTTCTGTTTTTCCGTATTATCGGCCGCCATTTGTGCCAATATTTCACGACGCGCTGATTTGGTCGCGTTCTTGTCATCTTGATATTTTAAAATATCGCTAACATCTGAAACAATTTGTCCCATTTTTTATCCTTTTAGTTAATATATTAAATTTGATATCTGCCGTATGCGGTGACCGATAATACCGTGATTGGCAATGCATCCGAACTGGATATTTCCCAGATTGCATCATCAAATTCGCCACACGTACCCAGAAAATTCATTGATATATCGCCGCTAAACGTTGCATCGGGTGTTTCATATACCTCATTAGGTAATGGCGCACGTTGAGCATTAATAAATAATGTCTTGGTTTGCAATAATCGTACCGTTACCTTGGTTATACGAATATGATGCGCATTATGTCCATTTGACATTGGTGGCATCGCACGCGCACAGATATTATACTGATATGTACCGGCATCAATGCATTCTTGGGCATCAAATCGTTCTAGATAATATAAATTATCACGCATAGTTATCACAAATGTTTGTGCGCCACATATCGCAACCGCACAAAAGCTCCCTGATGTTGTGTAACGTCCCCATGCCGAAATTCCCAACGCAGGGTTATAATTCAAAACCGCCATATTACCGTCAGCCATAACAACAAATAATTGTTTGGTGATTTTGTTATATGCCATATCAATTGGATTTTGCACCATGTGTTCCGCCAATGCACATAAATTATTTGCATTATAACTATTGCCCAATTCGTCCAATGTCAATTCGCGTATTTCGCGCATGTTTTGCGCAACAAAAACTGTTTTTCCTTCGATATCTTGGGGTTGAATATGGCGGGTGGCAGGAGACCCAACCGATGTGTGCTTTTTTATATCAACTGATTCCGGAGTTAGCGGTTTATTTGATACCGCCCATTCCGCATCAGATGTCAAAATTTGTAAATTATCACGACTGGCAATCGTGCAAATATGCTGACGTTTATCGGACAATAACGTGAAATAAATTGCCTGGTCATCCAATCCGGTGCCGGGTGAAAAATTACCATGGTCGCCAACATGTGACATCCATACACCGCCCGGCCATGATTTTGCACCGGCAAAAACCAATCTGTCCTGGTGAAAAGTTATTGACGACGGCCATCCACGACGCGGACTAAATACCGCCTCTTGCCAATTAGAAATTGGGCTTTGTGGTACAGTGTATTGTCCATTGCAAATTGCGGTGACATCTTGTGGACCAATATAGGATGTAATTATCCATGTTTTTCCACCAATGTATATATAACCATTCACATTTTGTAATGTCCAAAAATCTGAATTTGTAATAAAATGTGTTGCACCATTGGAATTAGAAACCGTTATGGTAATGCCATTGGAATCATCAAATCTTGTAAACGGCATATTGATATTCAATGTGTCATCTGATGATGAAAATGCAAAATCTACTAAATTAAACGTACCATTTTGTAATTGTAAAACGCACGGTTTATAATCTGGATGAACAAATATTATTGTGCCGAATCGCTGCGCATATTGCAACAACGGTAAATCATTATTCGTCCATGGTGTATTTACATCTTGGATAAATGTATCATTGGAAAATATACGCATAAAACCATCGGTAATGGCCAAAACATAATCCGCGCCTTCATCCAATGAAAACGGCACCAGGCGCGCATTAGAAGGCAATTTTGCAATTGATTTCAACCCGGCACGTCGTCGAAAACCACCGCCCGGTATCACATCTAAATTTTCCATCCGCCCAAGGCCATGTATATTATCATGTGTAAAAAAAATTGGTGACACTTCGCCATTTGCAAAAGAATTTTGTGTTTTTATAAAATTTACCATTGTTTACCCCTGGTCTTGTTTAAAATCTGGCATTGATTAACGAAAAATTATCTATGCCACCGTTTGCCGATGTTGTGCTATCGATAAACTTTGATGTTTGCAATTCACTTTCGTACAACGCAACCAAAGTTCGAAACACCGTTTGGTCCGCAATAAGTGGCATGCAAAATTCCAATGCCAACTTTGCTGTAACAAGTGATGCAAAATAACTTGGGAACAAATCTGGTGTGACGCGCACAATCGCAACAATTTCGATATTATTTTTATCGGATACAATTTTATTTTCAAATATTGTGCCATCTGTTTTTATTATGCGCAGTACATCCGATGGAATTACAAAGCCCCCATTTGGGTCGCGCGACAATTTATATACACGTGTTGCGAAATGCCATGGATGCGACGCCAACAATGTATCAATTACAAAATCTGTTAATGTACGCCCTAATTTTGCCGCCGCCGTATCATCAGATAACGACTGAATTGGTTTTTCGCCCAATTTTAACAATGCCATTGAACATAAGTCTATTTTTGTTAACATAAAAATCCCCCATAGTTTATAAGCAAAGGGGCCAAATGTATATGGCCCCATATATTACAAATGTAATTATTTAATACAATGTATTTACGTTATGCCAACGCGCCTGTTGTTACGGCAGATTCGCCAACAGTGATTTTTTTGATTGACGTATTATCAGATGCATTGATAATTACAATATCACCTGTGTTCATTAACGTTTTGACCGCATTGAAATAACCATTGGCCGTAATTGTTGCCATTGTTTCGGTTGCACAATAATGCCACAGTGTGAATCCATTTGCGTACGCAATTACAGATAAATTTTTATTCTGAAAAGCCATAATTTACCCCTGTTAGTTATATTTGGTTATTACTATTCGCCACATTTAACACGTACGATACCTTCGTTATCAATCAGAACGGCGCCCTGGGACATGCTGTTGCTGATGAAATGCGCGGCACGTTCACCATGCCATGTGATATCCGTTTTAACATCTTGGCCGCATGCATGGCCAACGCACGACGCGTGATATATAAAGCAATCACGTTTTGCACTGGTCAACGGCAATGCGTTATGCAATACCCATGTGATACCCAACCATTTTTTTACTTCGCCGCCGACAATGAATGGTAAATCTTCACCAACATATTCCGCAGAAACGAATTCATCAATATTCAATAATTCATTCCACTGTTTTACACCAACGACCGCAAAACGTCGACCATCATCGGGCACATCGTTTGTATTTAAAATTTCCAATGCGTCCAACACCAATGTCTTGGTTAAACCGGTTGAATAATCACCAACGTTTTGTGTTGTTTGATTCATCGCGTTGATAATCAATTCATCGGTTTTCCGCCCCAACGCATAGGCACCTGCCGATGCAACGACACGACGTTCATCAACGTTGGTTTTCAATTCATCCAATGCATCAACCCAATCACCGGCATAGTAATCTTGCAAGACGCATTCAACTGGTTCATGATTCAGGTTCATTACCGGCACAATGCCATGACGCGACTTGGTGCTGGCGGTGCCTTTACCAACCTTTTGAAATGTTGTGGATGCACCGACAACATCAGATTTGCTGCGTATGGTAGAACGCAGTTTCGTGCCCATTTGTTGATATGCCAAATGAACATCTGCTTCGAATTGTTTCACAAATACCTGGTCTATGGAAACAGACATTTTCTTTCCTTTTGTTAAAAATTATTTTCAATGAATGAAATTTTTCATTCGCCAATAACATTTGTTTTTTAGTTGTGTCAATATGACGCCAAAAATCAAATCGAAATCACGGGTCCGTATTTACGGATTATCCAAAATAAAAAAATTCAGTCAGACCATAAAATCTGACTGAAAATTTTTACTATAAAAAATGCCCGAATTATCTGGCATTCATAACATCATTTGATATTATTATTTTTTCTTGGCACATGCCTTTTTGGCACATCCACATGTTTTTTTTGCCGCAGGCTTTTTCACT
>CAMVAR010000027.1 GCA_947165555.1 uncultured Pseudomonadota bacterium
TGTATTGACCAGACCATATTTTTTATAATTCATAAGATTAAGTCCTTTTGTGTTATTTATCATTTTGTCATTATATCATATTTTTGTGGTCGGATAAACACACAAAATAATTGACACCGGTGTCATTTGTGCAAAAATAGAAACATAACGAATCGGGAGTTGGTTAGAGATAACAAAAAAACATAAGGAAAAAATCCAATGAAAAAACTTCTGGTTGCGATGGTTGCATTGGCCGGTTTGGCGGGGTGCACATACTATGATTATTACAAGGGTGGGGTACGTTATACCCAGGATGGTCGTGATTGTGTGGTTTACGCCGAAGAATATGCACGCAATTATTCCGAAACCATTCGTGGTATTGATGGAAACAATCGTACGGTTTATCGTAACACCCGTTGTGCCGATTTGTTCGCGCGTGATACGGTTGATACATCGGTTGCGCCGGCGGCACGTACGGAATGTTATGGGGCAAAATCGTGCCAGTTGGCAAATTCGGTGAAAACATTGGGTTGTGGCAATGAAATGGCACCGATTAGTCGTCGTTATTATACAATCGTTACAAAATAGTTTATAGTGTTGTTATGATGCACCGGTGTATGCCGGTGTTTTTTTATTACTTGGATGCTTGCATGGGGACGAATTTTATGATAAAATTAATGCAAAGCAAAGGAGATTTAAATGAAAAAAATTTATAACTATTTCTTGGCCGCCGGTGTTTTCGTTATGGCGAATATGGGTTCGGTTTTTGCCGCCGAAAATAATGGGGCCTGTGCGTTAATACAAAGTTTGACGCCGGTTATTAAAACGTTGCGTACATTGGCGTTTATTGGTGCCGCATTTGTGTTAATGGATTGGGCGTGGGGATTTATCAAAGATGGCAAGGCGGAAAAAGAGCAGTTAAAGGACAAAGGGATTGGTATGTTTGTTGGATTCTTTATATTATTTGGTGTTGGGATGTTATTACAGTTTGTCGGCAGCGAGGGTGGCAAGGATTATTTGGGTTGCGTGGTTACCGCATTGCAATAGTGATATGAAGTGATATGATTTGTTGCGGGCGTCGAAATGACGCCCGTTTTTTATCTGATTTTTTCGTTTATATATTTTTTTGCAAATTCTGATTCACGGGCCTGTTGGATGGCCATGATAGTGTTCGTGCCGGTTTGACACATTTGGGTCGTGGATATGGTGGGAATGGATTTTATTGCGTTATATGTGATGTCGCGCAGGGTGGTATAGCAACGCGACTTTGGGTTTGTTGAATCCCATTGGGTAATAATTTTTTGCATTGCGTTTATATATGCAATTAATAAATTTACCCCCATATAATCTAAAAGATTGGTTCGGGACGGGATGGCGTATGTATTTGGTTTGGGCTTTTTTATGTTTGGCATCAATTTGCATGTTTTGATAACGTGTGCTTTGGGTCGGTTGTTAAACAGCCATTCCATTTTTTCACGGTTGAAATTGGCGAACTGCTCTTTGTTTGGCCCCAATGAATTTAAAATGCCGTTTAGTTGTGTGTTTAATGTTGATGCGCGGTTGCGCAACGGTATGCGCGTGCTTTGCAGTGTGTGTGCCATGATTGTATCAAATGTGGCGTTTGGGTTTAAAAAATATTCTTGGAAAAACGTTGTTTTGCGGTTGTGTTCAATTTCTTTGCATAATGTCCAGCATGCGTATCGTGACAATTCAATGTTGTTGATGCTGTATAGTACATGGTCGGGTGTTAAGTTTATTGGGGTGCGGTTAATTAATTTCCATGGTGTATTTTGTGTCAGTATAGTTTCCAGACCAATTGGTGATTGAAAATACGCATTGTTATCTGGTTTGGTAATATTTAATATGTCGGCCATGTTCCAATATTCGTTCGTGTTTATTGTTTGCAGCGTGTTTGGTACCAATTCGGGCCAAAGGGATAATGCCGATATGGTCGTACGTGTAGTGTTACGTGCCATGTTTATCTGGTTAAACGCGTTTTTGAAATCATCGTATTTGCCCATGTATTTTGTCTCCTGTGTGGCGTTGGTGATAGTTATTGTTTGTTTTCATCGGTATTCGCCAATGCAAATAATACCGATGAAATCAGAGACTGGTACGGGACGTGTTGGGTCGCGGCCAGTTTTTTAAGGCGGTCCAGAATCGGGCGCGGAATGCGCATGTTGATAACCGCGTCTGATTTATTGAATGTTCGATAGGCCGCGTATTCACGCACCATTGATTCCATGTTCATTACAAACAATTGTTGCATAACGTTTGGCATACAAACTCCTATACATCACAATATACAACCGTATTTACAATGCACTATACCAATGTATTTACATTTGTCAATACAAATGTCTAGTCACTTGTATTTGCTGTGGTATTGTCGGGTGTGTTGTATTTTGTGTTGTGCGCGGACTGTGATGGTGTGGGATAAAATGTTGAATATGCGTGCTTGCATTTTTTGGGTGGAGTATATAAAATGTTGCGTATAAAATTTTTACCAAGGGAAGGTTTTGTATGTTAAAAAAAATTCTGATGACGGTGGTTACCGTGGTTTCGTTTTTATCCTGGGCGGCGCATGCGGAATTAAAGGTTGATATTGTTGCGGGTTCGGTTGAACCGACATCGGTCGCCGTTCAGAAATTCGAGGTTGTATCTGGGGCCGCCGTTGCCGATGCCGCAACCATTCGCGATGTGGTGGAAAACGATTTAAAAAGAACGGGATTGTTTCATATTGTGAATCATTCGGCATTTCCCGAATTTGTGAAAATGGACGCAATGCCGGCATTTAAATCATGGAATGCCATTCGGGCCAAAATTTTGGTGCAAAGTAAATTGACCAAATTGTCGGATGGTAAATATCAATTGGACTTTTATGTTTGGGATATTGCCGCCCAAGAACAGATAGAAGCGCAAAGTCTGGTTGGGTCCAAGAAATCTGTGCGGCGTTTGGGGCATATTATGGCTGATGCAATTTATGAACGCCTTACCGGTGAAGTTGGGTATTTTGATACACGTATTGTGTTTATTGCGGAATCAGGTCCCGTGGATAAACGTGTAAAGCGTATGGCCATGATGGACCAAGATGGGCATGGTTTACGGTATATGTCGGATGCAAAAACATTCGTTATGTCGCCGCATTTTTCCCCAAATATGCAAACTATTGTGTTTTTATCTTACTATAATGATGACCCGATGGTATGGATTTTAAACCTGGATACGGGGGAACAAAGACGGCTGGGGCAATTTGGTGGTATGAATTTCGCACCACGTTTTTCACCGGATGGTAAACGGATTGCGCTATCGTTGGTTAAACATGGCATTACGCATATATATGAATATGACATAGAACAGAATGTTATGCGTCAATTAACCGATGGGGATTCAATAAATACCAGTCCTTCGTATTCCCCAGATGGGCGCAGGTTGGCATTCAATTCCGACCGCAGTGGCAGTCAGCAAATTTATATCATGGACCTGGATACGGGTGATATTGAACGTATTACGTATGGGGCCGGTCGCTATGCCACGCCGGCATGGTCGCCGGATGGGCAATTTATTGCCTTTACAAAAATGGCCGATGATACATTCTATGTTGGAATAATGGACCCGCGCGGTAATAACGAAAGAATACTGGCCGGTGGCTGGTTTATGGAGGCACCATCTTGGGCCCCGGGGTCGCGTCGTATAGTGTATTATGAAACCGAACGGGCCGCCGATAATATTGAACGGGTTAGTCATATTCGCAGCGTTGATATCACAGGGCAAAATATGTATGAAATCGATTTGCCCGACGGTGTTAATGGTGTCGAACCAACGTGGTCGCCGCGGTTGCCGTAATGAAATATTTGGTGTGGTGCATTTATGTCTTATGTGTATCTGGCTATGCCTATGGTGTGCCGGCACGGGTTGGCCATATTATTGATGGTGATACATTTTCCGGTGTTGTAAAATTAGAAAATGATGTGGAAATTTCTGTGCGTGTGCGGTTGCGAAATGTTGATACGCCGGAAATCAATGGTGGGTGCGAATATGAACGTAATATGGCCGCACGTGCCAAGGCGCGGTTGGGCGAATTGATTCCGGTTGGTTCAACCGTGGATTTGCGTAATATCAAAGATGATAAATACCTGGGGCGGATTGATGCCGCTGTGTTCGATGGGCGTGGACATGATGTTGGAAAACGTATTGTTCGCGAAGGATTAGGCCGGACATATAACGGTGGACGACGTGTGCCATGGTGTAAAAAATAAAACCGGTTGTTTAGGCCGGTTTTAATTATTTAAAAATGATTATGCGCTATGCTCGTTTATCGCCGTGGCAATTTCGGTCAATGATGCCGTTGATGGTAAAACGGTGCCATAATATATGTGCGCGGTACCGCGGGTCATGCGGCCACTGCGTGGCCAATACAGGCCTGTATCGACGCCAACCGGAATTATTGGTAATTTTAACGTCTGGGCCAGGTATAATAATCCGCGGCGTAGTGTGGGACGTGCGCCGGGTTTAACACGTGTACCTTCGGGGAAAATAATTAATGTTTGACCATTCATAATGCGGTGTGCGACCGCGTTGGCCAATTTATTCAAGTTTGTCGCCCCACGTGTTCGATTTACCGGTTGCAGCCCCATCCGCCAAAACGACCAACCATAAATTGGTATCCATAGTAATTCACGTTTAACAATAAAAAACGGATTTTGAATGCTGACCGCCAAAATGGCGACCTCCATTATGGACATGTGTTTTGATGCGATTATTGCCTTGCCATCAAGACGTACGTTATCGTTTGGGGCCATTGGGATGCCGTTTTCTTCGGTTGGTGGGTAATGTATTTGATATTTTATTCCACATATTATGCGCGCCAATGCCAAAACCCCGTGTGCATCAATAATAATTAATTTCTTGGTCAAACGTGCAGATACCAGCCCAACCAGTAAAAACGGTGCCCATAGTACAAAATAAATTCCCAAAACCAATTTAAATATTATTGTGCGCATCATGATATTTTTCCCTTTTGTTGTGTTATTGTAAGAAGGATGGTGCCTCGGTCAGGCCAAAGACGGTTGCAATATATTTGATATATTCAGTGGTCCAACGCTCTAGTCGGTGTGGGGCGGACATGTCAAATAGTGGTACCGGACACATTATAACCGCGGTTTGGGGCAGTTGTTTTCTAATAAGGTGCCCAGACCGATTCGCGTGGTCTTCGGTTGTAATAACAACAATCCGGTCCAAGTTGGCTTTTGTTACAATTTTCCGAATCGCAATCGCATTCTGGTATGTTGTTTTCGATTCGGATTCAACTGTGGCGTTGCCGGTATATTGATAGTTTGGCATTGCGCCAATTATGTACAAATCAGCGTCTGGATATTTTTCCATTTTTCGAATCGCAAATGGAATACGGCGGGTGTCCCCCGTAAGTACGAACATACTATCGTCTGATAATATTTGGGCGCAATCATTTGGGGTTGATTCTTTGAAAATTATACCCCCAAGAATAAATAAAAATATTAGTAAAAATGATGGACGTAATAACTTCATTTCGAATTATTTAATATGTTCAATGTGGTACGCCGCGCCACAACGGTGGCAAACAAGATAATTACCCATGGCGTTAATACCAATATACCCCAACATGTACCACTTAGTCCGATGGTTGCCATTAAACCGACGCGTGCAGAATGTGCAATACCAATAATTAACATCAATACAGGGGCCCCAATCAAAAAACCAATGGTGCATGCAATAGTGCAAATTTTCATAACAATAATCCGCATTTGTTTGGTGATAAACGAATCGTTTGCGCCAACCTGGTTTAATATTTCCAATTCACGTTTATGTAAAATGGCGGTATTGCGTGCAATAAATGATATACATATTCCAATTGTTCCGATTATTAATCCCAAAACCAGTGATAATATGAAAATCATCTTCCATCCCGCAGAAATAGATGGTGATAATGCGTCAGAATGCGTTAAAACGCGGGCGTTTGTACCAATAGACTTTTTTATTGTATCAATATCTGATTTGGATTTTAACTTTATTTCAAACATATTTGGCAGGTATTTTTGTAATACGCTGTTGCCGCCACTTAACCAAGGGGACATTAAACGTGTCATTTCGGCGGTTGTTAGTTCGTGCATATTGGCGATAATGTCACTGTGTTTTTGTAACATATTTTTTACATTATTGGTGTTATCGGTGTTTGTTACCTGGATGGTTATAAATGTGTCCCATTGACGATTCCATCGTAGCACGCCATTTCCAATCGCCATGGCCAACCCCAGGGCCAAAATCGCCAAAAAACTCATCAACGCCATTATAGTGGTCATAAATATGGACTGGTCGCGAAACAGTGAAAATACAACAGGTTTTTTCATCATATATTCCCAATATCTTTGAATTGTTTGGACAGGTCGGCAAAATAGTCGGTGTTTTCAGTTTTTATCTTGGGCATGTGTTGTGGTGTTGGTACCTGTGTGGTTCCAATAAAGTTTAATTTGTGATTTTCAACGTGCATTACCGGAAATTTATATGTTTGCATCAGTTTTGTATTATGTGTGGCCAGTATTATGGTTGTGCCAAACATTTTATTCATCTGGATAAATAATTCCATCAATCGTGATGCGTTTTCATCGTCCAGGTTACCCGTTGGTTCATCGGCCAGCATAATTGCAGGTTGAATAATAATTGCACGGGCAACAGACACACGTTGTTGTTGTCCCCCACTTAGCGTTTTTGGATTTGCGTTTGTATATTTTGCCAATCCAACCCATTCCAACGTTTTTGTTACCAGTTTTTGTACCTTGGCTTCGTCCAGACCGCGTACACGCAGTGGTAATGCGACATTGTCGAAAACCGATATGTGCGATAACAGGGAATATTCCTGGAATACTATTGCCATTTTGTGGCGCATCAGACTGATTTCGTCGCGGGTCATGTTGTTCGTTATTTTTCCAAACAGTTTTATCGTGCCACGACACGGTTTGTGCAATTGGTACATTAAACGTAATAATGTGGTTTTGCCCGCACCCGATGCACCCGATAAAAAATAGAAAGAACCGGCGCCGATGTTAAATGATACATCCGTTAAAATATCAGGGTTGTTATCATAGCGCGCCCCAACGTTTGCAAAAGAAATAATTGTGTTGTCCGACATGTTTCGCATGCTAGTAAAAAAAACTTTTTGGGTCAAGTACATTGACGATGAAAAAGATAATAAGTTTTTTCATTTTAATGCTTTTCAAAATAGATAAAGTGTGGTATAATGGAGTTATAAAAAAGTTTTTAGGAGAAAAAAGATATGAAAAAATTATTAGTTAGTTTGGTTGCCGTCGTAACTGCTGTTGGTGCGGTTTCTGCGGATTGTGCCGGAAATGGTGCGGGGTGTAAACCGAAAAAATATCGGGTTATACGTATATCTGCGGCAAATCCGGATTCGTTGTATGGCGATAAATTTTTCGAAGGTACGCGTGACACGGTTGCACCGGATTATCGTATGGAATCATACGATTCGGTTGAAATGTACGATGATGTGGAATGGCGTGATACGAAACGCCCATTGCAATTGTCGGAACGTGGTGGGGCGGCGCGTTCGTCCGATTGGTATATCGGGGGACGGGTTG
>CAMVAR010000028.1 GCA_947165555.1 uncultured Pseudomonadota bacterium
AGTGGTTTTCATCATGTCAAAGGCCACAATTTCCACATTGATAAAAACCTATACCTGTTGCATTTTGGTGCGGTAGATATGGAAATGTTGTTATACAAGGCCGCCAATCGTGGGCCCGACTGGCTAAATCACCTGCGGCGACGTGGCAATGGCACAATAAACGCAATAACAAACATGCGCCCGCACGGTGAACATGCAATCAAAATCGCACGTATAATGCAACGAATATTTCGCCCAGTGTACGCAATCGGTAAACCGGCCATGTTCGGAATTAAAATTGTTGTAAAAATTCCATCACGGTTTAAAAAATCTGGGATATAAAACGCTATTTTATATATTCATAAATTTTATTCCGCAACCCGTACCATTCGTTCGGCACATTATCCAACACGCCCATTTTTTTCAGATTTAAAAATTCTGTACGCGCAACCCGTTTTTCATCATCTGATTTTATATAACGTGTTTTTTTTAACGCACTATTTATAAAATACCACATAAATTGTTCTTGCCACATGGCCATTTGATAATCATCTGCGCGGCTCATATATTCTTGATATGCAACCTTAATCCCGACACACAACGATTGCATTATACGTAACTGTTTGGCCGACAACACAATCCCACCAAAATTTGGAATGTAATAATACAACGGCAAATTAACAATCGTAACGCGTGGCGATTTTAGCATAACTAAACTCCACCACGGGAAATCTTCAAACAAAATCCCACGAATGAACGGAACATCGGCAATCAAATCACGACGATACATATTTTTCCAAACCTGGCAATGTTTAATTAACCATTTACGATTTTTATTACCCGCATTGTGTACACGTTCGGTCGCATATTGCCAAATATCATCAGTTACAACCGTTTCGATTTTTTCAATATTGTACCGTCGCCGCATCCCCCACGGCACAACATTATCAGTGTCCATACCCAATTTATGCAAAACCATCAAGCGCGGTCGATATATTCTGTCGTATGTAAATGCAACGATATCCGATTTATCACGCATCGCCATTTTAAATGCAATCTCCATGGTTTGCGGATGAATAAAATCATCACTATCCAAAAACATAATATACCGCCCCATGGCATGTTGCATCCCAACATTACGCGCATCCGACAGACCGCCATTTTCCTTGTGTACAACTATAAAGCGTTTATCGCGTGCGGCATATTCTTCGGCAATTTGTCCCGACCTGTCGGGTGACCCATCATCAACACAGATTGCCGTCCAATCGGTAAATGTTTGATTTAAAACACTGTCCAAACAACGGCGCAGATATTTTTCCACGCCATACATTGGGATAATTATTGATATTTTTGGCATATTTCCCCCACTAAAATTTTCTTAAAATTTTGCGCAAATACCATAACCATTGCACGCCATGCGCGCATGCAAAATCGCGTTTTATTTTTTTTGCATATTTATATTGTTCTTTTATTTTTTTATGATGTATCGAATCGCGATTATTCAACACAGACATATCATTAAACATATAATGATAATTTGTCCCCGACACACCCCCGATTTTGTTTGCCACATCAATCGCATTTAGCACAAATATTGCATCTTCTTGGGAAATCATTTTTGTATCAAATTGCAATTTATTATTTTTTATAAAATCGGTCTTAAACAAGTATCGCCAAACATACCCATCGGTCATCGCATATGTTTTTCGCAATTTTTTATACACGCTGCACGCAACCCATGACGATTTATATTTCATATCGCGCGCATATTTTGTATTCGTCATAAACCCCGACACGACCATATCCGCCCCGGTTTGAATTGCCATCGCAAACATTTTTTCATAATAATCCGAATCGATAAAATCATCAGAATCCATAAAGTGTATATATTCGCCATGCGCACGCGCAATACCATCGTTTCGCGCCGCCGATACCCCGGCATTTTTTTTATTTATAACAATAAAACGTTTATCATGTGCGGCATATTGCGCCAATATTTTATCACTGCTATCGGTACTGCCATCATTTATGCAAATTATTTCTAAATCTGTAAATGTCTGGGCGCACAAAGAATCCAAACACCGCGCAAGGTATTTTTCCACATTATACACCGGCACAATCACAGATATCTTTGCCATCTGTCATCCTTTGTCACATTTTGTTTACCATTTCATCTGCAAATGTCCCTGGTTCAATTTTTTTGACCCATGGGCTGTTATAGGTTGTCTTTTGAAAGAACGCACCCGATGTTACCGCATTAAATGTTTTTTTATCAAAAGGTTTTGCACCATACGCCCACCACAGTGCGTGTGTTGGGTCTTGGTCAACATGTGGCATTTTTGCAAAAAACTTTTTGGCACGCGCATCATTTTTAACCAATGTCTTGAATAACAATTGGTGCATAAAGTAATCAAAACTGTGATTTTCGTGCATCCAATAATCAAGAATCATTGCACGCCATGCGTCCAATAAATAGGCCCCTTTGCGCGCCCGTATAAAACAATTTTGCATAAAACTATATGGGCTGCCCACTTTTTGGCCCGCCATATATACAAATAAATCTTCTTGGATAATCCAATCTGGAATTGGTTCGGTCACAAACGCGGTTGAATCCAACCAGATACCACCATATTCATACAACAATTCCACACGGCAGATATCTGCGAAATGCGCATGCTTAATTTTCCCGGCACGACGTTTTTCCATAATTTTTTCCGGCAACGTTATATAGTCAAAAACGGTATTTTCATCCAACACAACCAATTCTTGTTTGCAATGCCGACGAATACTGCGGAAACAGGCCTTGACCAACGGCGGCGCCTTGTCTTCCCCTTGCAACCACAATGTAAAAATCTTTTCGTTTTTATCATCAACCACAACTGTGCGTTCCGGAATTGCGGCGGCGGCCGGCAAATAACGCCTGAAATACCGCGGTATCGCATTGGCCAATATATCGCAACGCACAGCACGGCGCACGGCACGGTCACGCCAAAACCAATTCAAAATATGCGCACGCACAACAATATCAAATAACGCAAACGAGCGCGCCAACCCCATATCCAGCCCCCTTTGTTTTTATTCTTCGTCGCCCACGACCGAATCAGAATCATCATCAGACGGGCCGGTTGTCATTTCTTCGGCAATACCGTTTGCGCGCGCCATAATTTTTTCCAACAACTCGGCCTGGGCCTCTGGATGGTCGCGTAACCATTGGCGCGCATTCGCCTCGCCCTGGCCTATACGTTCATTGTTATATGAATAAAAACTGCCGGCTTTGTCGATAAAGTCATACTTTACACCCATATCCAAAATCTCACTTATACGTGAAATGCCTTCACCATACATAATTTTAAAATCAACGGTCCGGAACGGTGGGGCAACTTTGTTTTTAACAACCTTGACCCGGGTTTCGTTACCGATAATATTTTCCTTGTCTTTGATTTGACCGGTACGACGAATATCAAGACGCACAGACGCATAGAATTTTAACGCGTTACCACCCGACGTCGTTTCGGGATTTCCGAACATAACCCCAATTTTCATACGAATCTGGTTGATGAATATAAGCAATGTATTACTGCGCGACACCGAACCCGCCAATTTTTTCAACGATTGACTCATCAATCTTGCGGTTGTACCAACAAAACTGTCACCGATGTTACCCTCTAATTCCGCCTTGGGTACCAGTGCCGCAACCGAATCGATAACCACAACATCAACCGCGCCCGATTTAATCAGCGTATCAGCAATTTCTAATGCCTGTTCACCCGAATCGGGTTGCGATATAATAAGGTTTGCAACATCCACACCCAACTTTTTCGCATAACTTGGGTCCAGCGCATTTTCTGCATCAATATACGCACACGTGCCACCTTTCTTTTGTGCCTCGGCCACGGCATGCAGCGCCAATGTTGTCTTACCGCTGCTTTCCGGGCCATATATTTCAACAATTCGGCCGCGGGGATACCCACCGATACCCAACGCAATATCCAACCCCAACGAACCGGACGATATCGCCTCTATATTCTGTTGGGACCCATCGCCCATTTTCATGATTGCTTCTTTACCAAATTGTTTTTGAATTTGTGCCAATGCAGATTCCAATGCCGGATTTTTTCCGCCGGTTGCTGCAACTTCTTTTTTTGCCATTTAAAACCCCTTTTCTTAACACGAAAATCATACTAAGAAAAAAAGAAATGTGCAATTATTTTTTGGCCAACAAAACCAATACAGACAACACCCCAATAACCGCAGTAACAATCCATACGGCCGACGTTGCGCCAAACAGCATAATGCATGCCGCACCAATAATCGGCGCAATTACATTAGGTAAATTACAACTTGTCCGAAAGACGCCATAAAATTTGGCCTGTTGTGACTTTTTTGTATTATCAAAAAACAACAAATCATGCACCGGTTCCATCAGCGCGCCCGAAACCTGCCACATAACAAATATCGCCAACAATGGAAACCCGGTTGCAAACGTCGCCCACACCGAAAATGCGGCGAACGAGCCAAACCCCAAAACCAACCATATCTTTTTACCGAAACGTCGCACCAATCGCCCCATCAAATCAGACATAAACAAATACGGAATAATCCCAATGGTCAAAACCAATCCCAAAGTATCCTTGGTAAATCCATTTTCAATAACCACAATTGGCACATACAAATATCGCATCGCACGTAACGAATAAAAACCAAAATTCACAATATATGCACGCAACATCCCAGGCGTTTTAAAGAATGAAATTGTATTTTTCCATAATGCCCGTACGGTTTTACGTGCATCAACCGGTTTAATCTGTTTGTCTTCTTGACGCAAATGAAAGTATTTAAAAAACATCCATGCCGCCAAATAAATCACCGCCGACATAAAAAACGCCGAACGATTTCCAAAACGCGTTGCAACAACAACCGCCAACATTGGCGCAAACAATGCCCCCACATTCGTCCACAGATGATATCGCGAATTCAATCGCGCCATTCCAATATCACCGGAAAAATCAGACATAAACAATGGTATTAATAGTGAACTTAGCGTTATCGCAAAACCACTGGTATAATCCAGAACAATAAACGTACGCGGCAAAACCGAAAATCCCATCATGGCATAACACATAACCAACATTATCAATGCAAAATAGAACACGCGCACCTTGGAAAACTGACGAAATATTTCATTCGCAAATAATGCCACAATCATACAAAACACAGAATAAATCGCAACGTAAATACCCACAATCGCAGAATTTTTAAAAATCTCTAATATCACCAGGGAATAAACGGCGTTATAAATACCATCGGCAAATCCGGTAAACAATCCCAAATTCGCAAACGAAAATCCGGTAACCGACCCACGCATTGAAATATATTTATCTTTGGCCATAAAAATCCCCCTCCTGCAAAACACACTCTTTTGGGGATCATAATATCATAAATTTATAAAAATCGCAAAAACCAACAAAAAACGCACCATTTGGTGCGCTTTTTATTATTTTGCTTCGGATTGCTTTTGATTCCGCTTTTCGTACAAATCTGTAAAATCAACCATCTGCATCATAAACGGTGGGAACCCAGATTCTGCGGTCAAACGTGTAACCATTTCACGTACATACGGGAACAACAATGTCGGCACATCAATCAATAATGTACGTTTTTTAATCTCTTCGTCCTTTTCTTCTTCCATCTGGACCAATCCAGAATATGTTGTTTCAATTAAAAAGATTGTTTTTGCATCAGATTTTAGTTTTGAATGAATTTTCACAATTAAATCAACCATATACAGGTTTTTTTCCGAACCTTTGACCTGCATATCAATATTCATTTCTAATTCTGCCTGGCCATTGTCCTGTTTAAAGAATAAATCTGGGACATTGGGGCTTTCAAAAGAAATATCTTTTAAAAATTGCGATATAATATTGAACTTTGCCATGCGATTGCTCCTTTTTTTATGACTCGTTTTATGATAATATAACATCAGGAGAAAATTTTACAAGTAGGAGAATAAAATAAAATGTCGCACAAATTTAACACATGGATTTTCAATGGATTAATAATCGGTATAACGGGGTTTATGTTGGCATCTTGCGATTTATCAACCCCAACACACCGTGGCGATGATTCTGTTGTCCCGGCACAAAATTTGAAACGCGTATCTTATTCTGAGTTACCCGATTGGGAAAACGACGATGTGCGTTACGCACTCCAGGCGTTTCGTAACTCATGCAAAGCAAAAATTCAGTATAAGGGGCGCATTGTTCCCGACCGTGCGTTATTTACCGAAAAATGCAATATGTTACCCAGCCCCAGTGCCGACACCGCGACCGTTCGCGCATGGTTTGAATCGAATTTCCAACCATACAAGATATACAATGATAATGGTACCAGCACCGGCACATATACCGGATACTATTCGCCGGTAATTCCGGGTTGCCGAACAAAAACTGCCGAATGCAACGAACCATTAATGGGCATTCCGACCGATGGCCGTGCATACAAAGGCGTTTCCAAAAAACAAATTGTTGAAAATAAAATCGGACGTGTTTTATATTGGGCAAACATTGTTGATGTTCAAAATATTCAAATCCAGGGCAGCGGTATGTTAAAACTAAGCGATGGCACATTGGTAAAGTTAAACTTTGCCGCGGTAAATGATTTACCGTTCAAATCCATCGGTGAACAATTGCGCAACCGCGGCATCCGGCCCGATGGCGGATATTCTGCGGACGCGGTTTGGACACATTTGAAAAAGAATCCAAAATTGGCCAAAGAGGTTATTTATAATAATCCGCGATATGTTTATTTCTATGAATCGGTCCCGCCGGATGTAATTGGCAAACTTGGTACACCGCTGTCCAAGATACGCAGTATCGCGATGGACGATTCGCTGTATACGTTGGGTTTGCCCGTATACATCGATACCAAACTGTCAAACGGACAAAAATTTAGACGCCTTATGATTGCCCAAGATACTGGCAGTGCCATTCGCGGTTTCGTTCGCGCCGATATATTCTTTGGCAAAGGCGACGAAGCATATAAATATGCCCACGGCCAACATGCCCAGGGCGAGATGTACATTTTAATGCCCAAAGAATACAGTTATGTCAAACCAAGGAAATAAAAAATTTGATGCACGCGCCAAACGCCCACAAAGTATTGCGGGCGCATTGGGCGGACTGTTAAAAATATTTGGTGTACGTGCATCCGATTCGGATTTGGTCGCGCGGTGGCCGGAAATAATGGGCCCGGAAATATCCGGCATGGCGGACATCTGCGCGATAAAAAAAACACGCACCGGCGAATATAATATCGTCTTGCGGCCACGGAATCCGGCGTACACACTGCAATTATCATACATAACAGACGAGATAAAAAATAAAATCAACAAATACTTTGGTGCGACCTGCGTTGCAAAAATAAGTTTTAGAAAATAGGCAAAACAATGACACGCATATTGGGCATAGACCCCGGACTTTTACATACCGGTTGGGCGGTAATCGAAACGGTTGGCAACGCGCGAAAATATA
>CAMVAR010000029.1 GCA_947165555.1 uncultured Pseudomonadota bacterium
TATTCGATTACTGATTCATCCATCGGACGATGTGTCATTCGCACGAATTATCGCACGGCCACGTCGTGGATTTGGGGCGGCCGCAATCGCAAAAATGCGCGCCACAGGTCCCGATTTAATGTCCGGAATACGCAACACACAATTTAGCGGCAAACAGGCAATCGCCGCACGTGAATTTTTAGATGCGTTTAATTTTGACTGGGCCGATATGTCACCAAAAGATGCGGTAACAAAACTGTTGGAAAATACGGGATATATGCGACATTGGCGCGAATCAAACGACCCAGAATCCGACGAACGCATTTCTAATATTCGTGATTTAATAAATAATGTAATTTCCGCATACGATACGTTGGGCGAATTTCTGGAACATGCCGCATTGATGACAACCGATGACAATGATACAACCGATAACATGGCTGATATGCCGGCGGTTAATATCATGACAATTCATGCGGCCAAAGGACTGGAATTTGACACGGTATTTTTACCCGCATGGGAAGATGGAATTTTTCCAAACGATAAATCTATCAAAGAAGGCGGCATGGAAGAAGAGAGACGCCTGGCCTATGTCGCATTGACGCGCGCGCGCAAACGTGCGATTATTACAAACACCGTATCACGCGTTATTTTTGGTTCGCGCCAATATTATTCACCCGCACGATTCATTGCCGAAATGGATGGACGCTTTTTGGATTTTGGCGGCGGTGCCACCCGCCAACAAAACACACCAACACGCGAATATACAACACCACGCACACCGCGCCCCACACGGATTAGTTCAATCGGAAAATTGGTAACACATGCGGAACTGGGCCGCGGGGTTGTTATCGAAGAAAACAATGACGTTTTAACCGTCGCGTTTAATAAATTTGGCATTAAAAAAGTTGCGCGCGAATACCTGGGGTTTGATAAATAAATTTATTTCTTTAATGTCTTGATGAATTCTGCAACTTTCTTTTTAGTGCCATTATATAATTTTTTTACATCATTGGATAATTCGGTACCCATGGCGTACTCTATACCACCACCAAGCGTTTTTACAACATCTTCGACATGACCGGCAATATAGGCCACCAAAATTCCCGTTATTAGTAATGTTATAACGTTACCATCCAAAATCGTTAAAATATGCGTTTCCCGATTTAATGTTACCGCGCCCGCCAATAGCGCACCAGATATCGCAATTACAATAGATAGCGATACAAAATATACCGCCGCGTTCACAAACTTTTTAACCTGTTCGGATAAAGATGACGTTTTCGCAAACACAGCATGAAAGCCATTATATATATTACCGGCAATACCCTTGTACGATGTTTTGTTCAATGTTTCAGATATTGCCGTGAACGGCAACATTATCACAACCAAAAACAGGTCTGCAATAACGCCAAACGCAACAAAGGCAAATTTATATGCGGCATACACGAACATGCACACAAGAATTATTCCTATCAAAACTGTAAACATACTGACCCCGAACCCACCAATAATTAAACTCCAACCAAAACGTATCGCCGCATAATAAAAACCAGATAATCGTGTCGGCATACATATTATATCCGCGGCAAATTCCGGTGTTACAATTGATGTGTCGGTAACACGCGTTGCCGCATACGAACGTATTGCGGCACATGTGTCTGAAAATTCAAATCCACCATATTGTGCAACCGTATCTAATATAATATTCGCAACATAGGACCCAAACGAAACAATTGGCCCCATTAGAATTCCAAAAAACCACCGTAATCCACCACCCAATAACAACAGCCAGATAGATAATATTATCGCCTTTTTAATTATGTCTTGGAATGTTGGTAACGTTTTAACCGATGCGTCGGTTATCATACGATAGCCTTCGAACATGGCCCAAAACAAAAATGCAACGATTAAAAATATTTTCACAAAACGAACAAGCGATTCGTCCAAAATATGCGCGACATGCGTCAACGCACGCATAAAAGAAATGCCCAACTTTGCAACCAGTGGCACACCGGTATCAATGTATTCACGTTCGTATTGCGATTGAAATGCGGTGGCATCGGTTTTTATATTATCAACAAATACCGTCAAATTATGTTCGGTGGTCCATGCGCCATATTCACCAATATCACCCGTGGCCAAATTTGATGTGGCCGCATGTGCAACACAAACGTTACCGGTGGCGATAAATGTCGCAAACAAAATAAATAAAATTTTCTTAGTTATTTTTATCATGATTCTTTGATTATTTTTTCCAGCCAGTCTTGTGGTTTTTTCCATGCCAATTTTCCAAACTTTTTTAATTCGCCACCAAAATCATCCAGTCCACCCGATTCTTTGTCCCCAGATTTTTTAAACGGTTCAAACGATGGCACCGATACCAACAATTGGTCAACACGCGGGGCCAGCACATAAAAATACAGAAAGAACAACCCAATCATCAATATCAAAAATCCCCAGCCATCATGCATAAAACCAAATGCATCCGGATGGTGCGATTCGACAATTTGCCGTTCCGATTTAAAACATTCACGAAACGCCGTCGTATCAACATCGTCACCAACACGCGCAATCGATTCGCATTTTGCAAATACGGCCTGAACCGACGTAGCACGCGGGTCGGTTGTGATTGCCGTCTGGCCCAGTAATGGTGGCAACAGCGCACTGTATCCATCAACAGGTCCAGGATAAAATTCGTCTGCGGCAAAATATACCGTTGAAAAAACAATTACAACCTTTAACGCGATACCTATGACCTGGACCGCGGATTTTACCAATGTATCAACCGCGCCATTTAAAACCTTGCCTGCCATGTTCCATGTCTTTTCAAATGCGGTGGCCGCAACCAATAATGGTAAAAACATTATTAAAAACACCAACCGAAAGACCACAGATAAAATCTGGAAAAATAAATCAAAACCAATAATAACAAACATTAGCACAATTAACAAACCCGCAATCCATGAAAACGCCCCACCACCAAGACCCATCCACGCATAATTCATCAATGCAAATCCACCGGATGCCCCCGCCAATATCACACTGTTGATATTTCCAATTATGCACATGAACGAATCAGATACGGGTATCATCGCATTTGACATATTATTGAAATCAATATGGCATTGGGCGGCATCGGATATGCCTGTGGCCGCCATTGCCAATTGCGTTCCAATATACATCACCGGCGTGATGGTAATATTTGACAGTGTTTTTAGTGCCCCAACCCCACCCATACCAAATGCACCAATTATCGCACCAACAATCATTATGCGCAAACCCGTACGCCACACGGTATCAAACCATGGGGCAAATTGGAATTTAATTTCTGACGCATCCAACTTGGTCGTGTCGGTCATGGATTTATATATATGCTTTATCGTGTGCACAAACAAAAATATTACAAATCCCACAACCATCAATATCCATAAATTATGTAAAATAAAATTCCAAAAACGTTCCGATGCGTCACCCAGCACATTGAATAAATCGCCAACATACCGACACAAAAAACACCCATTGGCATTTGCAATGTTTCCATCGGTTACACCAATTGAATTCATGAAACCATCCAAACTGGCATACCCAAGGGACGCATCATCGTTTAACGAATAACTGATATACCAAACACCGATACCCAACGCAGTTGCGCCACCAAGAAACCGGACAAGATATCCCAACAACAATTTTTTCATTATTTTTTACCGCCTTCTTTGTTGGGTTCTTTGCTATCTGATGTTTCTTTTTTGTCGCCACCATTGGCAATTAACGAACCAACCGACTTTATCTTACTGGTAACCAATCCGACCAATTTTTCCGCGTCATCCGCCATTTGCTTGCTTAAACCATCTTCTTCTTGGACACCGAATGTCCCCAATATCATTTTTGTTATTTGTGGTATTTGCGCATAAATATAATTTAAAACATATACCAAAATAACCGAACCCGCCAATGTTAATACCGCAAAATTTCCATCCGATAAATCAGATTCAAAAACAGTTCCCGATGTAATTGCATTCATCAATTCATTTGATGACACATTCGCATCGGTAAAGAATCGTGCAATTATAACCATAATAACAGTATATGCAATAACCGCCGATGCCAATGTAATAATCGCGTTAATTAATTTCTTAATCTGGGCCCCACCAAGCCCCGTCCCCAACGAAGACATCCACGCCGGCATATCACCACCACGAAACGCCATCAGCATTAAAGATATCGGAAAGAAAAATGCAAACATCGCCATCGCAATTATAACATCAACGAAATAAAAACAAAAACGGAAAAACAATTTAAAAAATCCATAGAACAAATACAACCCTATCGCAAACATTATAATATGCCGAAACAACGCACCAATACCCAATATTGCACGCCATGTAAAGGCATGGTCCATAACCGCAACACCCAATTTTATAAACGATTGAAATTGAGTTATTGTTGTTTTCATCAAACTAATGACCGTGTCACGTAACTGTGGACGATAAAAACCGGTATCCGGCATTGCCACCGGTTGATATGTTACATGTTCATCAACAAATTCGGGCGTGTTTTTTAATATTGCATGGTTATAAATTAATGCAACCTTGGCCACGGGTTCAAATGTGATTTGTGTGATAAATCGCGGGAACATCAATCCGGCCCCCAACAAGGCACCGACAAATAACGAATTTATCACAACACGAACAACCGTTTTGGTAAAAAATGGGTCGGACGTGTCAGGATTTTTCGGATTAAAGCGTTTGAATACCGCCCATATGATATAACCAACAAACAGCACTGCAAATAAAACCCAACAAATCTGGACCATGCGGTCATATATTCCGGCGGCCGCATTTGATACAACGCCAAACAATCTATCAAATACCGGACATCCCCAACATTGGGTTGCACCATCGATAAAATTGTTAACCATATCATTCATTACTTAATCAGCCCTATGATTTTTTTTACCGAATCGAATATGCCACGCGCCTTTTTGCGAGATGCGTTAAAATCATTTTTTACCTGGTTATACATGTCGGTCATACCGGGCGCATATAATTCCAACTGTTTACGGGTGGCATTAAATATCGCATTCATCAAAAAGAATGTTAGTAACGACGATAACCACAATAACGAGTGCCCGCCAAAGCCAATCGCATTTGTACTTAACGCCGCGGCGGGTAAATTAGACGATGCCGTACCACCGGCGGCAACAACGAATATCGAAGAATTCCAATTAAACAATGCACGAACGACTGCGATATTTATAATCAAAATAAATGCACAGGCAATCATGGTAACAACCAATTGTTGTAACGCCTTGATAATATCTGAAAACGGTGGCCATATATCAAACCATTTATCGGATGGTTTTGCAACCCAGGTTAACACTTTGAACGGATACAGTATCAACGACATACCAAAATTAAATATACCCTGGATTATCAATAGCGCCATAAACAAATTGCATCCAACAAACGTAAATATTAATAATACACCCGTTACAATATCCGTCAACCGTGTACCGATTCCATGCACAAACGGATTGACCAGACCACGAAAACCCGAGGCCAAAAATTCAAAACCACGTTTTACAACACTATTATTTACCGCCGATAAATCAGATACCGGTTGCATTAAAAATTCACAACTGCGTACACTTAACCAATCGCCAGACAATATTCCCGGCGGACACGAAACAACGGGCTTTGCAACATTTATCGTATTGGCCATATCAAGAATAGAATGCGTATATATTGCACCAAATTCTAAAAATGGATTTATTAGCCAATTGGTAATTAGCGTCGGCCGTATCTGCAGTAAAATACTGGCCGCGATAATTGCGCGCATCAATGTTTGTAGAACGCGCTGTCCCATGCCAAATGCAGACACTTTGCCATCCCACATTTCGCCGCCACCCGACAGGCCAACAAATTCAATCCAGCGTTTGGGGAAATACATTAATGCCGCATACATAAACAACGACACCGCCAAAAACCCCCATATCATTACATATATTATCCCATCGCCATTGCCAACAAAGTATTCATAGGTACCACGCGCAACTATCATAAACGCATCCAGTACACGCGGAATAAATGGGGACAAATCCAAACGGTCCACAATTTCCCAACGGGCAAATGCCGCATTTGGCACAACAATTGTACAAACGACGAACACGGACAGAATCAAGTGCCGTATCATTTTGTTATAAAAATTCGAACGCAAAAACATATATCCTACATTTTAAATTTGATTTATATCACATTATGGTAAAATTGTGATATAATTATCCAAGATGAGCAAGTTAAAAAAATTTTTAATTGTATTTTTTTCTTTTATCCCATTGTCCGCGGGCGCGGTCATTCCATGGATTGTTGCCGGTGGCGTTGCGGCAATAACCGGATTTTCAATATGGCGCACAAATACACCGGTGGATATGGCCAGTGCATTTGATTTTTTTTCGTCATGTTGGACATGCCAAATGTTTTCCGCCATCATGGCCCAGATGTCCACAATTTTACCGCGAATATATTCGGAAATCGGCAAAGTGATAATTCCATTTGCCGCAATGTTGACCGCAATTTATTTCACATGGAAATTGGCATCCGGATTTTTGAATAAAAAAGTCGAACCGGGTTGGACCATCGCATCTAATTTCGGAACGCATTTGATTAAACTGGCGATTATGTCGGCATTGTTGCTTTTTCCGTTACCCCGACTTATTACCGGTGTCGTCATTGAGCCAATTTTTAGTATTGGCATGTCCATGAATCATATCATTGGTGACCCAGAAAGTTTTTCCGAATGCGTTGTCGCAACAACATTGGCCGATAAAAATATTGACCAGATGTCAATCGCATCTAACAACATGCCAACCGGCGCATTTCCAACAAAGCTGCGCAGTGGATTAACCTGTGAATTGGCCCAAATACATCAGATAACCGGTGTTGGCATGACAACCGGATGGACATTGATGAACATGGCATTCAGCGCAGAATATATGCATAAAATCATGTGGGGAATTCCGATTTTTCCAAATATACCAATATTGTTTGCGGGTCTGTTGGTGTTGGTGGTATATTTTGTTGCTCTGTTGCCGATACCGCTATATTTCCTTGAAATATTTGTAACACTATCATTGGATTTGATTATGTTGCCACTAATGTTATTGGGTTGGTTGTTTAAGGGATGGCAAGGCATTTTTCCATCAGGTGGCAAAACAATTCAAAAAATCATTGATGACGTTATTACCGGCGCGGTCGGAATTGCGATTACGTGCATATTCTTGATGTTCGGTATCATGTTCCTGGACGCAATTGCTGGGGATATCGGTGGTATATCTCGAATCGCGGCATCGTTTGCGGAAAACGATTCGACAATTTTAATGGACGGTCTGATGTTACGGGATGATGGATTGTTATCTATCATCATCATGGGGATATTCTTTGCGATGTTTATGACGTCTATACCCGCATTGGTT
>CAMVAR010000030.1 GCA_947165555.1 uncultured Pseudomonadota bacterium
TGCATCTAATACCTGCTTTCCACCGACCGGCGTCTTGGCAAAATAGACAGCGTTCCCAGCCGCCAAACTCGGATTGCGTTCCGTGCCAAAAATACCAAACCAAGACGTTGGCCCAGAACCATAAACGTATGTATCTGTCACTGTATCTTCGACATTGTTTGTGATGTCTTTTACATACAGGGTCGCATTGCCGTTTTTGCCAGTTGCTTTGACATAATATGTATTGCCCGCCGTTCTGGTTATGTTGCTTTGTAATACTAACCCGCCCCAGTTAAAACTAATTTTTGCACCACTGCTTGTGCCACTAATCCCCCAAATATTAGCACTCTGTGTTTTCTGCGATTGGAATATATACCACGAACCAGTTCTTGCATCGACCTGTATTTCTATTTCAACATCATCAACATCGACATAAACGCCAGTGTTCACATCACAGGTTGACTGCGTTCTGTTAGAAACAGAATCTAACATTGTATATCCAGCCGGGACACCTTGTATCGTTCCACCAAACGCCTTGACATACGAAAGGGAATTTGCAACCGCATCGGGCAGGGATATTGGCGAAGTGCCACGGGTTATTAATTCAACATAACTGTTTAATGCTATGAAAAACGCCAATTTATTCCGCAAATTCATTTTCCGACTCCATAGGTTCGGTTTGTTTGTTTTCTGGTTCATCCGACACATTTTCCGCAGGACTTTCTTCTGGGGTCACGGTTTCTGGTTCATCTTGTAGAATTTCGTGTTTATCCCAAACAACCGTCACCTTATTCCCATCGCTTTCATAATGCTTTGTGAAAAAATATCCATCAATTTCCGGCATTTCGGTTTCAACGAATGGCAAATATCCAAATTCTGCCAATGTTTCCGGCAAAGGGTTAGAATATGTTTTTTCATCGGCACGCAAAACCCGTGGCGCAGTTTCAATTGTTTTTTCGTTTATCAGTTTTACATACATTTTAATTCCCTTTAATTTGCCTGGACAATGCCGCGCATCGCCGTTCCATCATAAAAACAAAGCACGCAATAACGTCTGTTTGCCACCGGGACAAAAACATCACTGGATATATCATCGCCAACCCAAACGATTCCGACGGGGGCAGTCAATGCCGTTGGTGTGACCCCGGATGAAAAGTTTATTTGGCTGATGTAACTGACCGTGGGGGATGCCGGAAATGTAATTGACAATTCGGTTAATTCGCCACAGTTATAAATTGTTTCGGTTGCCAATTGCTGGGTGACTGATGTTCCGGATATTGCAACAATTGCCGGGATAACCACATCACCGGTTTTGCCATTGACGCTTGATACTTGTCTGCGGCGCGTTGAGTCCAACCATTCGGAATTATCAGAATCCCATACCCAGATTGTATCTGTGCTTTCAACAATGGCAAAATCGCCCGGATTTGCGGTTGGATATGCTGATTCTAATGCCGCCGGTGTGGCAAATGATCCCAAATCATGACTGTCGCCACCGCCTGTGCCTGGCTTTGCCTTTCCAAGATATTTAATGTTAGTTTTTGTTAAGGACATAATTAACTCCTATTTTTCATCAATTGAAATTCTTGCAACATCACCGCTTCCACGAACTTTAACCCACAAAGGAACACCATCTGTGAATTCAAATATCACTTGTTCGCACGGTTCAATAGGGTTCCCGGCATTAATTTCAGTTGGTTTTGTGGTTGTTTCGCAGTAATATGCCCCCATTGCATCAACGGATACCCCAGTATCAACAATTAAGGAATACGTTTTTGTAGAATCAAACGTAAATGCGCTTTGACCATCTATTTGGGCGCGAATTAAATCTTGCAAATTTGCCCATTCTTTTGTAATTACAACATTACCTATGTTTGCCATATTTTTCCCCTTTGTTTTAATTTTGTTTTCAATATTCACATTCCCACAGCCACGGGAACTTTTCTATGTATTCTTGTAGTGTCATTTTATACTCCTTTGCAAGGTATGAATTTAGCCGAATTGACTGTTGTGTTAGAAGCAGAACTATTCGTTACTGTACTTCCGGCACCAATCATAGCCCAAAAAACACACGTTTTGCCACCGTTCCACGACATCTGATTGACTTGTACACCATCAATATTTATCCCAACCGTGCCGGAACCGGTCAGCTGAACCGATATATATCCGGATTTTGTTGGCGTATATGGGAACGATATGTTTTCTGCGTTTGCATAATCTGGCATAACCATATTGATAATATTTAGTTTGCCAGTGGCCGTTAAATTGCTTGCATCTTTCAGCCCTGCAACATCCGCCAAAACACCTGTGCAGGTTTCCAACGCTTCGTCGGTTGCACCGGTCGCAAGTTGGACCATCGCACGATAACGAACCGTGTTTGGTTGGACAGTGTTGCTGTTGCCGTATACTACATTTGAACGCGAAGCATTAAATGTATATTTACCAGAATTTTGGCCTTGTTCTGCATCTCGATTTCCAACAGACTGTGTCTCAACAGTTACTGCACCTGCACCTGCTGATGCTGCTTTTCCATAATTCGACCACGTGGCAGTAATATTCGGCAACCCTGGCGCGATATAATCCCCAATCTGTGCTGCCGTTCCTGTTTCAATAAATATATCGTTTAGTGATGGAACGCGGAAAGCAGTTGTGCCAACGCCATCCCAACCAAACACACCAACGGCACCATTTTGTGCTAACAATGTCGCATAAGTTGCCAGTGAAACATACGGAACCTTATTTAATACCAACATATTACCGATGCTTTCGGCCCCTGTAAAATCTGTCGTATTATATGTTGCGCCATTACACTCAACCGCACCGTTTAATTCATTGTCGTTGCGCATTGTGTAAAATATGTCGCCAACATTTGTACCAGCGGGCATTTCAATAATCTTTGGCCAATAAGCCCAAATTTCATCAATATGATTATATTTGGCTTCGCCGCCCTGTTGGCCGGTTTGTTCGGGTATGTCCCAAAATTTCGATGTAATTAAAATTGTAAAATCAATACCGACCGGTGGCACCAATGTCCCCGTTTGGGTCCAACCCGACAAATCGCTTTTTGCGGAATATATATTCAATGTTGTAAAATCAATATAATTTTGTTCCGGCAATGTGGGGTTTGGCACTGTAAAATTAGCGGTTGTTTTTCCAAACCAGTATGCACCTTTGGTCACACCAGATGTTGCGGCACGTTCCGTCAAATATACAATTGCATCGGCGATTTGATGTAAATTTTCATCCGTTGGTGTCATATCTGCCGCAACAATTACCGCCAATAATTCATCCAAAACCGTATTAAAAAATGCACAATCCGGATTTGAACCGGCAATTGTTGGTGCGGCATTTCTATATCTTTCTGATGCCGATGTTGCGCCATGCGGTGCGATCCATTTCATATTTTTCCCCTTTGGTTAACTTGCCGTCGTCACCCCCAGTTGAACATGTGCTGGCAGTAACGATTCCATACAATTTGTAAAATCGTCCAATGACACATCACCCGTTGATGACAAAATTTTTATTCCAATCATTGACCGCGTAACCCCAATTTCGCGCGAATCCACCCCACATTGCGAATTTGGATCGCCACAACAAAACGGCAAATGACGTATAATTTCGATTTGATAACCAATATTCGCCGCCAATTCAATCAGCGCAGAAATGGTAGGTATTGGTTTTTTTTGTGATTTTTGTAATACTTGAATACGTCGTTGTTCCACAGATAATGATGTATCGGTCGAAATATTATAATCAGATTCCCATTCTGGTAATAATTCATCTGCAAACAAAACACGCGTTTCCAGCGCAATTTTTGACAAATCGTTTTCCAGAACCGCCATACATGCACCAATTGCCCACATTAATTGATGCATTACCGTTCCGGGGGCGCGATTCCATGCAGGCCCCGCCGGCAACATTGCCAGCGCAGCATCACGATATTGTGTATGTGAATGTACCATTATTCAGTAACCCCGTATGTTATCGTTCCCAAAACTGCAATTCCATTGACCGGAACCGTTGTATCGGCAACTGGTGCCGCCAATATATGTGAAATTTCACCCGGGGTTGAACCAATTGCGGTTTCAATTTGGCCACGATATACCGTTTCGCCAAAATCGTATCCGTGGAATAATGCTACCAATGAATTGTTGATTGCATCGCGTAATTGCGTGGTATCCGGTGTCAAATTATTGATTGTTATATCTATGACCGTTGGCATTGGTGCAAATACAATTATTTCATTCAAATCAGCCGGCATTATAGATTCCAGATATTCTTTCATAGCCGCTACATCACCAGAATGTGGAATACCGTCAGGATATGTGTTTTCCATTAAAAATGTTACCCCAACAGTTCCCGCCCCCTGATATGTTCTGAATGCTTTGGCGCGTGTTACCCCCGGTTGCGATAATGCCGCGTTTTCATAAAAAACTGTATCACCCGCGCCTGGTTGGTTGCGCAGGGCTTTTAATATTCTGGCACGATAACTTTCTGTTTCTTCGGTTTCGGCACCACCGGTTATTCCATTATTATCGGCAGTTGCGGAACTTAACAATCCGACAATTGGATTTACCAAAGTAAATTCGGCCCCGGCATCTTGGTTACCGGCGAGACCTGTGGACGTTGCCTGGACCGGAACGACAACGGTTCCATCCGTGCCAACAACGGCGTCAACTGTCGTTTTATATTGCTGTTCTGATACGGTTGAATATGTGGTCCCCAATGGTATATTTGTGCCGGCCGTTCCCGTAATAATAATGTTTCCGGTGGCAAATGATGCCTTTTTACGGAATACCCCAATATCAGCCCCACGCGCCATTAATCCATTGATGTCTGCAGTTGTTATAAAAAAGTTCTTTGCCATTTCATCCAAATAAACATACAAATCCAGATGCAATGCGCCAATGATTTTTGCCAAAACATTAAATACAGATTGTTTAACAAACGCGTTTGCATGTTCCACGTATGTGTTTATATTTGTGCAAACCCTGTTGATTAATTCGGTAAGTGTTGGACGTGTAAAAGCCATTGTTTATTTCCCCCAATTCAAAATATCGGCATAAATCAAACTTTGTATTTGCCCGTTTGCCATGGTCAAAGTTATGGTTAAATCAATTTGCGAAACCGCAGGACGTGTCGCAGACACAGAAAATTCCAAAACCGATGATTCATTTGATAACCAATCCAACGATTCACGCGCGTACGATTCAACGTTTGCTAGTGTTTCGTCTGTTATTTTTCCGTTTATTTCCCAGATTCGTGATCCAAATGTTCCGGGTGTTTCACTGTCCCGCGATACGACATCATCACCCCAATAACCGCCGTTTTTTACACCAACCGGTATTTCATCACCATCTGCGGCGGTGGCCCACGTAAATAATGATATAATTATCCGATTTGCCAGCCCCGAACCCAATTTCAAATCGCCGGCGGACACCTGAATATCCAAATCGGTTTGATTTTGTTGATAATTAAGTTCAATGTCGCGTTCCATACCCAGATTATTACATTGCCCAGAATATATTTTTTACGCAAAAAACCAACTATGCGACTGGCGCAGATGTGGTTGGTGTTGGTGCAGGTGGCGGAACCAATGCGGCCGCGCCCGGCACTTCGTGCATGTGTGTATCCAATGTTTTACCGGACCCAGATGTTATATCGCCACCGGCGGTTATTGTGGATGGTGTTGTCATTGTGCCATCTTGGGTAATTATAACACCGTTAAGATTTATTCCGGATTCGCCCATTGTTATATTATTTCCGTTTTTATCGGTCAAATTTATGCCAGAATTTGTGGTTGTAACAGTATTTCCAAAGGCATCATTTACGGTTATACCATCCGCATTTAATTTCACAATTTGCCCACGCACATCATAAATTGCCGTATCCCCCGACGCCAGGTTTTTAATCCGATATTTACGGTCGCCAATGGCGATACTGATATATTTACCATTTCGTTCAACAATTATTGCATCCAAACCGGCGGGCGGATTTGATGCCACACCAAAAACACCGAAATTTTCAATGTTATCATATACACTGCGCCCAATGGTTTCGACTTGCATTTTTTGCAAATCCCCAGAATCATCAACAATTTTTATGACCGACCCCATAACAACGCGTCGAACGCGTGCCAATATTGGTGTTAATAATCGCCGAAATGCACGAATTGAATCCATTATGCCACCTCTGTATTATTATAAAACCAAGGATCGCGATTGCGGGTTTTTGAAATATAGTTTTTAATCAGCGCATTTGGATACACTAATTTTAAATCAGCGGTACATCCGGATGTGCTTGAAACCGTCAAATCTACGGATTTTACAATCAGCCTGTTATCGACATGGGCAAATTCATCAACCAAATTTATAATTGTGCCACCATGCAAAATATTACCCATATCGTCTTTCCATCCGTTGATTTTATATCCAAATTCTGCCGATGCGGCAATTGCAGACCGGTATTCTTGTTCTGCAGAATTAATGTCGGCTTTGGAATCTTGGTTTGTTTGGGCAATTATAACCTTTGGTCTGTATCTGGTAACCCCGGAATCTTTGTATGTTCCAGATGCCATATATGCGTATTCGGCGGTTTCGTCACCATCAACAGCGGTATCTTGGGATTCAACAATATATTCTGAAAATCTGTCGCGCGATGAAAATTTGACAACTGCGGATAAAACATTCGATGTTTGTGATGATGGCATATTATATATGGTTGCCACAGATGCATCGGCCGTCAAATTTGTAATTATTAAATTGCCATTGGCATCGTCTGTATAAAAAACACCGCCGCGTTTGCAAATTTCGGTTATAATTCCGGCACATGTATCCCCAACATTCGCGTTATATTCGCCAATAACCCAATCAGGGCAATTCCAAATTACATTGATGCCAAATGGGCGGCATATTTCCATAATTGTCTGCCGGGCAGATTGCCCGTTAAATTGTGCGTCACCGGTAAAAGAACAATCGACCAAATCTGCCGTTTTACTGCGTGCGCGAATCACTATATCATGTGATGTTCCGCTGTAATTTACCGAAACATCGTCAATGTAACCCGTCAAAACCGTCAAATCGTCACAAATAACAGATATTGGCGATTCCATGGTTAAATTACCAGCGGCCGATGCGGCATCTAAACTATCAGATACGGTCAATGAAACTTCGCGGGCAATTTCGCCAATCGCCATGTGAATATTTGCAGATTTCCAAAACGAATACCGCCGTCCGTCCAATTTTACGGCAATATCACTTGGTTCAAATTCATTGTTTTTCGTCATTTATTTAAAACCTGTAATTGTGTGCCAGACGGCAAAAATGTTGGGTTTTGCACCAGATTTTCTGCGGCAATATCTGTGCCACGCGATTGGTCGTTGTATAATTCATGCGCCAAAACACGCGCGGGCGTCGATACATTTAATT
>CAMVAR010000031.1 GCA_947165555.1 uncultured Pseudomonadota bacterium
TTTACAACACGCGCAACCGCATCCTGGGCCGATATTTCCATTGAATCGCGCACCCGTCCGATATTCTGAATGGCCAACAAAATTCTATCATCGCTGATTCCCATTGCATCATTAATCAAATGCCGATTCTGACGAATTTTGACCCGGGTATAACGCGGGTTATCATTCATTTCATCAGAAAAATATTGTATATTATTTTTATCACAATATTCGACCAATTCGCGCCTAAATACCCCCAACAACGGACGCACTATTTTAATCCCGTTATAACAGGTTTCGCCACGCATCGCCCCCAGGCCGTAAATCCCACTGCCCCGTCCCAGATTCATCAAAAACGTTTCAATTTGGTCGTCCGCCTGGTGCGCAGTTAAAATAATATCAATACGATTTTCATTACAAAAATCGGTCATCATTTGATAACGGGCAATGCGTGCCGCATCTTCTAATCCGGTTTCTGGTTTTTTCCCATTCCAATAAAACGTATGACACGCCACCCCAAGACGTTCGCACAAGGAATTAACATAGGCAGCCTCGGTCCCGGCGGCGGGGCGCAACCCATGATTTACATGCAGACAAACAATATCAGCCCCTATTTCCACCAACCAATGCAACAGCGCGACCGAATCAACACCGCCACTGACCGCCACAGCCATCTTTTGCCCACGATATTTTTGCATAAAATCAATAAATTTTTTATTCATAGTACACCTATTTTATGCTATAATTCGAAAAAATAAAGGAAAAACACATGAAAGATAAATTAAATTCTCTGGCGGTGTATTGTGGTCACAGTTTCGGCACAAACCCACAATTTGCACGTGATGCAAGCCGCGTTGGCGAATTATTGGCGCGAAATAAAATCCGTATGATTTTTGGCGGTGGCAATGTTGGACTTATGGGCGCCGCGGCATCGGCGGCATTAAACAATGGTGGCATGGTGTTGGGGGTTACGACCCACAACGTCGTTGCAAAACAAGAACCTGCACACGAAGAAATACAATTAGAAATTGTAACCGGTGTCAATGAACGCAAACAGCGCATGTACAACCTATCGGATGGTTTTATCATATTGCCGGGTGGAATCGGCACGTTAAACGAATTTACCGATATTTTAACAATGCAACAAATTGGTGAAACCCGTAAGCCATTATTCTTTATGAATACGGCAAAGTTTTGGGAATCTTTTGCAAAAATGTTTATGGATATGCATTCTAATGGCTTTATCCCCGATGTCGAAGACTATCATGTCCATGTCGCCGACACGCCGGACGAATTGTTCAGCCAAATTTTGAATTATCATAAATAGGAAATTTCAATAACTTTATCGCGCGCGGAAATTCCGCGTACGATTTTGATTTGCGACTTTGCAACATCAAAATGTTTGGCCAATAATTTTATAAGTGCATCATTTGCCGCACCATCAACCGGCACAGCGCAAATTCGCACCCGTAACGTTCCATCGGGCATCTCGCTAATACTATCCTGATGGGCGCGCGGTATAACGCGTATATTGATTTTTCGCATTCCAGATGTTTAACCATATTATGATATTCTGGCGTTTTTGAACCGGCAACAAGATGCAAATGAAAATGAAAAACGGTCTGTTTAAACATTGGGGCATTTTCGCCCGCATTTGCAAAAATATTAAAACCAGAATCTATCCCTAATTTATCCGCCGTTTTTGAAAAACAATCCCAAAACCCCGCCTGTTCATCGGCCGATGCACGCCGCACAAAATCCAAGATATTTTCATATTCGCCACGTGGCACAATCAACACATGGTTTTCACAAACCGGATTCACATCACAAAACGATATTGCATATTCATTTTCCACCACCAAACGCGCCGGAATTTCCCCACGAATAATTTTCGCAAAAATATTATCTTGGTTATACATAAATTCCCCCATCAGTACCTATCTCGGCCAGAACCGGGTCGTAAAATGCCCGCCTGTTGATGCGCGGTCGCGGCCACAACCAATTGATTAATAATATTCAAAATATCCCCTGATATCATATATGCCCCAACGCGCAACACCGGGGTTTCACGACCATCCGCATAACTGATATGATGTTCCGCACCAGCCCCCAATTGATTCAACAATGTTTCGGCACGTTCCATTATACGTGTTGGAAAATACAGATAATAATATTCCAAACCATCATCGCGCGATTGGGCGCGTCGCACACCACCAATCATGCGTTTCAATTCATCAATCGCCCCATCGCGTAATTTTTCATTATTTGAATGTTTGAATTGGTTATATCGATTAATTTCCAGATAATAATTACTAAGATTAAGCAAATCATCACCATCCGCCAATTCGCGTACCGCCACATCAACAACGGGATTTTGCCCCAAATCAAACACAATTGCATTTGCGGGCATACCGTCAATCATTCGAAAACCGAACCCAGGCCGCACCGAAAATTTCACCCCGCGCTTTGTTAACATACCTTTTACCAGGCTTTCCAGACCATCACTGCGCGGCACAATTGATACAGAACCGGTTTTTACATCAACATGTAACGTTTCAACTGTTCCAATCAAAAAATTATATATCAATTTTGCATTTGCATCCATGTCAAAACTCCATATATAACAATGTTGCTACCGCGTCATTATACCACAATATCACAACTTTGCAAATTAAAAACACCCAACACGGGTGCTTTATACAATCCTGGTGGCCCTGGTCGGACTTGAACCGACACTCCTTGCGGAACTTGATTTTGAGTCAATGGTTTTATAGTTATAAAACCGCAGAAAACCGCTATTTTATGATTTTGTGTCTGCGGTTTGTGCAGATTTTGTGCAAAATAGGTTGTTCATTGCCCGGGCGGAATCGTCGTTTACAAGGTGTGCATATTTGGTTGTAACGGACAAAGTACGATGTCCCAAGACCGATTGAACAACCTTTAAATTACCAGATTGTCGTAATAACCATGTCGCAGTCGTATGACGCAAGGCGTGAAAATTACGATATGGAATGCCGGCACGGGCAAATGCCGCGGCCCAGGCGGATTTTATATCGCGCACGGGCTTGCCGCGCCGCGTAAAAACAAATTCACACGTGCGTGGCAATTCGCGTAATATGTCCGCCAGCGGTTCCACCAATGGGACCGAATTTGGGGCGCCGTCTTTGCCCATGTAAACAATTTGACGGTTGTCCCAATCTATTTGATCCCACCGCAATCCCAAAATACGCCCACGGCGCAGGCCGGTGTAAAGCGCACACCATATAATTGGGCGTAAGTGTTCGGCGGCGGCATCAACCAGTTGTTGGATTTCTGCCATATCACGAAAGAATCTGATATTTTCCCTGGGTTCTTTTAACCGAAACGATAAAATCTTGAACGACGGTATGTCGCAATCCCAATTTTCACGGGCGCGCGTACAAATAGACGAAAGACAGCACAAATATCGGTTTATTGTGGCGGGCGTGCGACCCCGTTCCTGAAACTTGCTAATAAAGTTTGAAATATCCAGTTTAGAAATTTGCGACAGTGGTAAATCGGGGTTAAAATAATGTAAAATATTCTTAATCAGGTACGATAAACTGTTTGCACTGGCAAGGTTGCGACCATATTCGGCCCACCATTTCGCCGCCGCCGCGTCTAATGTTATTTCGTGGGTGTTGGCGGGCGAATTGATTATTTTGTTGATGCGCTGGGTACACCACGCGTTTGCCGCGTCGCGGGATACAGTTCCAGTGCTTTCGCGAATGATAATTCGTTGTCCATTAGCAACGACCGAGATGTATGCGTGCCAGATGTTGCCGCGTTTATAGATTCGGTATGCTGAATTACCGTTATGTTTAGCCATGTGTCCAAGTCCCGTTGGCGATAACGCACCGCACGCGCCCCATAGGGCTTTACGGGTATGCGGCCGGCGGCAACCTCGGCCAAAAATGTCTTCTTGGACATTGCCCCGGTACGTTCCCGTAAGTATTTGATTGCGGCACCAATCGTTAATAATTTATTCATATCATACCCTTATTTTTCTTTGTCGCAAGTGTTTTTGACACTATTTTATACGTTCCCCCAATTTGATTTCCCAACATGTATCCAATTTCAAATCATTTGGCAAATGTGTTAAAGATATAAATTGTATGTTAAATTTCATTGTTTTATTGGTATATCCGCGATGAAACACAACCGTTTTATATTTTCGGCAAGAAAGCCCCGGAAACATTTCATTTTTCATAAATCGATTGTTCCAATACGGTTTGCATTCGCGATATTCCGATGTCTTTTCACCACTGGCGATTTTGTCATACCATTTACCTTTCAATACCAGATGTAATGTTTTCATGGCAAAACCTTTACTTTTGTGAAAAAATGGAAATAATTGCACAAACAATTGAAACAATCGCAGCAATGGTTTTTATTGGTTCCATGGTTAAGACCGATGACCATATTCCAAAAAGACATGCCATAATGATATAATATTGATATTTTTTCATAATTTACCCTTTTTATTTTGGTTCGATTTCGATTCCAAATTTATGATGTTCTTTCCACCAATGTGCCATAAATTCTAAATTTTTCTGTCTGTTTTCTTTATCGGTTGGGTCGTGTGGAAAATCGCATTGTTCTAACCGACGACCACAGTTTTGACAAGAAACAGCCCAAGCCGAATAAATAGTAATTGTCTTGTCGTGGAACGGAGAACAATACGGACACGCCATATATGCATATTTTACATTTCCATTTACGGTTTGTGATTCCATTATTAATCCTTTTTTCGTATTTCTTCCAAGAATATGTAATAAGTTACCCCGGACATCCAGAAAATAATATTGTTCCAAGATGGCAACCAACGTCCCAATGCAGTGGCCAAAACAAACATTCCAATTCCGATAAAAATTTTTAGAATAAAATTCATTTCACATCCTTTTGTTCTGTTTGTTCGTGTATGTTGCCAATGATTTCAACCCCATAATGTTTTATTAAATCATACAGATTCATTTCCCACACGCCATTAAATCTGCATTCTTTGCAAGCATAAACACCGTTTTCCATACGAATAATAGCCAATTTATGTGAGTTGTTTGGTGATTTTATCAAGTCCCCTTCATAAATCAGATTTCCGTTCTTATCTTTCAGACCTGCGCATTGTTCAATGATAGCATTATCGCATACAAACCATTCATAACTAGATGTTGCATAATTATCATTTATAAATTGCCATACGCTATCTTGTTCTGTTTCTGGTAATTTTAATGCGTTAATTATTGTTTCCATTTGTTGGGCACTAAAACCAATTTCGCCACCCGAACAAACTGCAACATCATATACAGTCAATTTAATATCTTTGTCATTACCATTTTCATCATAATATGATACGGAAAACGTTGCTCTAAACTTAAATCTGTCGTTCATTTTACATCCTTTCTTTTTATTACGATTTTTATTTCCGTATCTGTATCTCTTGTCATAGTGGCGACATAATTTAAGATACCGCTGATTGCACCTGTTTGTGTGTGTGCAAAATAGGAAGCATCCGCTGTTTTGCTTTTGTTGATATACAAATAAGCATACCAATTCTGCGGTTGTTTTTGATACAGATTATTAAACCCTTGTTCTATTTGTTGAGAGGGTTCAATATCTATAAAATTTATTCCAAACCATTTACGAAGTTTCATTAATTGTCCTTTTGTTCTAGTGCTGTTATTTGTTCTAGGGATTTTTCTATCTTTGAGATTTCACACTGACTTTGTATTTGTAAAACATTGTTCAAATTTGCAAATTTAGAATTATTTATAAGTTCAAATCTTTTCTTTGCCGATTTCAACCCATCTTTTGCGACATCCAATGCCTTGCGTGTGTGTATAAGTTCTTGCCAAAGTTCTATATCACCACCAATCATCTGTAATTTGCATTTTTTATTGTCGCAACACCAAACTTCTGGCATATCGCCCCCAAGATGTTTTTTTAATTCCTGCCCACAGAATGGACATTTCATATCACCCATTATTACCACCTTTGGTTATATTTTATTGACGCTAATGCCTTTTGTGTAAAGTAAATCAGCAGATGTTTTACACAAATCTAAAATATCGTTATTTGGACACATTGTCGCCACCTTTGGTTATGCTTTCAATCCATTTTTTATAAGACGGCACAAATGCCATACACATTTTACGCATCCCACGCAATTCATCAGTGCGCGACCCCTTATATGTTTTCATCTTATTCCCCTTTGTAAATAATATCGTCATTTGGTTTTACTGGTTCGCAGTATTCATACCACTCCCCATTTCCACATTGGAACGGGCAATCTTCGTAATGTGGGTCAAAAATATTGCATAATAAATCATATACACAATTTTCTTGTTCGTCGCTATTGTCCCAAAATTTACACAACTTTCCAATCCACTTGCGTTGTTCTGCGTATGGGTCGGCAGGTTCTGGTTGTTCAATATTTTCTTTTAATTTTTGTTCGCCTACCCAAACACAAACATTATCCGGGCCAATTGTTATGTCTTGGTCGCAATGCGGGCATTTGGACGACAATTCCATTGACAGCCACAGCATCTGATTTTCTGACAGTTCGTTATTTTCATTTGTTTTTACCTTTGGTTCGTAAATACTGCCGACAATTTCAAGGTTGTCCGGTTCAAATGTGTAAAGCGATGTTATATTGTTATGGTCATTTGTGCGACGCACATACCAGCCATATTCGCGCCAAAATACTTCGTATTTATACAGACGTAAATCAACATCCTGTATAATGTCGCCGTCATAAATTAAACGACCGTCGGCCGCCGTCTTGCCGGTTGATTGCAGAATGTTATTCACATCAACCAAAAAATAATCGTCAGAATCTGGTACATAACTGTTGTCGTACAGATATTGTCGGATCTGGTCAATATCTTGTTCATCATCAATTCCGGCGCGTTCAAGTGCCTTGTCCAATTCGTCAATATCAAATCCACAAAGACCATCGCTATTTACGGCAGCATTATTTATAATCAATGTGGCGGATTTGTCGTCCGCATTTTCGCCACCATATTCAACATCGATAACCACCCGAAATTTTAATCTATTGTTTTTCATTATTTTTATCCTTTGATTTACAGCCAATTTGGCCTGGTTCTGTTTGTCCAGCGGTACCAATCTGGTTTCATATTAAATTTTTCACGGATGCGCTGGCGGTTTAATTCGATGTCCGGACCCGTTGGGTCATAATCATAATCGCGCAATTGTGGTGTGAATAATGCCCACCCGGAATCCGTATAATTGGTTTTGAACCCGCGGTGGTGCATTTCACGCAATAATTGACCGTATCGGCGGGCGGTAAATATGCTGTGCCGTTTGGCCCATTTCATGTGACCATGCCCCAGGCAATACACATGCGGCGCATCCGTGATATTGATGTTTTGTTTCAGCACA
>CAMVAR010000032.1 GCA_947165555.1 uncultured Pseudomonadota bacterium
AGTCGTATTAGCGGCGTTTCCCAAAAAGACCAACGTCAATTGACCCGTGCAATCAAACGCGCGCGTCATTTGGGACTGTTGCCGTTTGTACGTAACAATATTGGTTAATAAAAATATTTGGGATTTATCCCTAACTTAAACAATAAGGACAGATAAAATGAAAGTTATTTTGACAGAAAAAATTACACGTTTGGGTAATATTGGCGACACGGTCGAAGTGAAAACGGGCTATGCACGTAATTTCTTGTTGCCAAATAATAAGGCGATGCGTTGGTCACGCGAAAATGTCGCCTTGTTCGAGGCGCAAAAGGCGGAATTGCAGGCCCGACACGAAAACGCACGCAAGGCCGCCGAATCCAAGGTTGATGCGGTAAAAAACGCAAAAATGTATATGATTCGCCAGGCGGGCGATACCGGTCAGTTGTATGGTTCGGTGTCCAGTCGTGATATTGCGCGCGAATTAAAGGCGGTTGCGAATGTTGATGTGGTATCGGCCCAGGTTATGTTGGGTGCGCCAATTAAATCAATTGGTGTGTTTGATATTAATATTGCATTGCACCCGGATGTTATTGTTCCTATTAAGGTTTATGTTGCGCGTACCGCCGATGAAATCGATGCCTTGGTCGCGGGCAAGGTTTTGACGTTTGGTGCAAAACAGGTTGAACCGGAACCGGTCGTGGATGAACAACCTGCATCTGCGGAACCGGGAATGGACACAGCGGTGGAATCAGAATCGGTTGCGGAATAATTTTGCCGTTTGTGTATATATATTTTCCCCGGCAATTTGCCGGGGTGTTTCGTTGTAAATGTCGCCTGTTATTATTTGACTTTTATTGTAAATTGTGCCACAATCACGGTTGATGTTTGGTAATATAAATTTTCATCGGGTGAATTTGTGGACGAATGGCCGAAATTCGTCTTTTCCGATTGATATTGTTTATTTGTGGATTGATGGAACGGGGGCGGATTTTCGGCGGACCAAGGCAAAATATTTGCGGGCGGCGGGGCGTGATGATTCAAAATATGTCGATGACACCAATGATTCAATTTATCGTGATAATGATGAATTAAAATATTCACTGCGTTCGGTGGAAAAATTCGCACCGTGGATTAATCATATTTATATCGTAACCGGGTTTGGCCAGGTACCAAGTTGGCTGAATACAGATAATCCGCGTGTTACCGTTGTTCCGCAAGAATCCATTTTACCGCCCGATGCATCCCCGATTTTTAATTCGTGTGCAATAGAGGCGTGTTTGGCGAATATACCGGGACTTGCCGAGCATTTTGTGTTGGCAAATGACGATATGTTCTTTAACGCGCCGACATCACCAAATTATTTTTTTGACGCATCGGGTCGGGCAAAGTTTCGGGCGATATATCGTAAAGATGGTAGAAGAACTGATGATAAAAAAAGCCTGTATTCTGTTTTGTTGTATAATGCGGCGCGGGCGATAGATGATGCGTTTGGGGTCGATTTATATAATTATAAATCTTCACATGGGATGGACCCATATATAAAATCGTCTATGATTGAATGTTATGAAAATACGGAATTGGCAAAACGTATAAATGCGACGCGTTATCATCGTTTTCGTGATGCGGGCGATGTTCATCGTTTGATATTTAATCTGTACGATATTATTCGTGGACGTGCGCGCATTATACGCGTTCATTCGCGGCATGTTAGGCATAATATCATATTGGATTTTTTATATAATTTAATTCATTTTAAAAGTGTGCGAGATTCTGTATTTTATTGTACCGATGCATTTGAATCAGGGGCATCAAAGTGTCGGTCTAAAATTATATGTATAAACGACAGTATGTGTAATTCTGATATAAATCATGAACATAATCGGTTGTTTTTTGAAACTAAGTTTCCGAATAAAAGTGAATTTGAGAAATAGGACAATGCAAAATGAAAAAGAAAACATTAATTTTTGACGCATCGGTTATTGCAGAAAACCTTGGGTGCGGTCGCGGTCGTTCTGGAATTTATTTCGCAACGTATAACATATTAAAGAAATTGATAGAATCGGAAAAGTTTGATATATCATTATACACCGGGACAGATAATTTTGAGTTTATAGATTTTGTTAAACATGAATTTGGGAATAAAATCAAAATTTATTTCACCAATAAATACGCCTTGTTTTTGTCCAGAATGATACGATTGGATAAAAAATTACGGGCCAAAAAACTTAACATAACAAAATTATTATTAAATATATTGGTTAGAAAGCCGATTAAATTTTTGGGCAGAAACGTCGAAATGCCGAATTTTGATATTGCTTTTTCGCCAATCCGTGTATTTCCCGAAATTATCAATGCAAACAAAAAGTATATTATTTTGTATGATGCCATTCCGTTGTTATTACCGGATTATTATCCATCGGTTGGTTTAAAAAAACATTGGTTCTATAATTTGACGGAATATATCAAGACAAAACCGGCGTGTAAATATTTTGCAATATCACAATCGTGTAAAAATGATTTTGTACGGTTGTTAGATATGAACCCCGATGATATTACGGTAATACCATTGGCGGCAAATGATAAAAATTTCTATCACGAATCCGATAATAACAAAATTATGGCGGCGCGTAAAAGATATAATATCCCATTGGATAAAAAATATGTGTTTTCATTGTGCACATTGGAACCGCGCAAGAACCTTATTCGCGCGGTGAAAACATTTATCGAATTTATTAAAAAGAATAAAATTGACGATATGGTGTTCGTCCTTGGTGGGGCACATTGGGATGAATTTATTGGCAAATTGGAAACCGAAATAGATGATTTGGGTAAATATAAAGATAAAATTATTCGTGCGGGTTATATCGATGATGCCGATTTGGCCGCACTGTACAGTGGTGCAGAATGGTTCGTTTATACTTCGCAGTACGAGGGCTTTGGCCTGCCGCCGTTGGAGGCGATGCAATGTGGATGTCCGGTAATAACGTCAAATAATTCGTCCCTGCCAGAGGTGGTGGGCGATGCCGGCATTATGATAGATTGGGACAGTGACGCGCAACATATTGCGGCGTACGAAAAGTATTATTTTGATGACAAATATCGTAATGCTATGGCAAAATCTGGATTGAAACATGCCAAAGATTTTTCTTGGAAACATACCGTGGATATAATTATCAACCAAATGCAAAAGGATGAATAATGGCGAAATATTATATTGTATCCGGTGGATTTGATCCAATTCACGAAGGCCATATCGCAATGATTGTTGAATCGGCACGGCAATCCGATGGGGTTATTGTTTTGGCGAATTCCGATGATTGGTTGTGTCGTAAAAAGGGTAAAAATTTTTACAATATGAAAACGCGGCGGGCGATTTTGGAAAATATCAAGGGTGTTATTGACGTTATCGAATTTGATGACAGTGATAACAGTGCGTGCGATGGGATTCGGCGTGCGCGTAAAAAATACCCGGATGCGGAATTGGTTTTTGCAAATGGCGGCGACCGGACGAAAGACAATATTCCGGAAATGCCAACATGTGCGGAATGTGGGGTTGATATAGTATTTGGTGTTGGTGGTGAAAACAAGGCCAATTCTTCATCGTGGATTTTAAACAAATGGAATAATTAAGGAGTTACAGTATGGCAAACAAAGTCGCATTAATTACAGGTATTACCGGACAAGATGGTTCTTATTTGGCGGAATTGTTATTAGATAAGGGATATGATGTTCATGGGATTGTGCGTCGTTCGGCGTCGCATAATACAATGCGCATAGACCATTTGATTGGTAACAAAAATTTGCATTTGCATTATGGTGATTTGACGGATTCTGTGAATATAATTAGATTGGTTGATGAAATAAATCCGGACGAAGTTTATAACCTGGGGGCGCAAAGCCATGTGAAAATTTCTTGGGATTGTCCAGAATTTACCGCGGAATCAGATGCGTTGGGAACATTAAGATTACTTGAGGCAATTCGCGTGAACGGTTTGGCGAATAAAACACGTTTTTACCAGGCATCTACATCCGAATTGTTTGGTTTGATTCAAGAACCAATGCAGTCGGAAAAAACACCATTTTATCCGCGCAGTCCATATGGCGTTGCGAAACTTTATGGATATTGGATTACGGTAAATTATCGCGAAAGTTTCGGGATATTTGGATGCAACGGAATTTTATTTAATCACGAAAGTCCGCGCCGTGGTGAAAACTTTGTAACGCGTAAAATCACATTGGCCGCAACACGCATCAAGGAAGGTTTACAAGATTGCCTGTACCTTGGGAATATGGACGCAAAGCGCGATTGGGGACACGCGCGCGATTATGTCGAAGGTATGTGGCGTATGCTTCAGGCCGGCGCGCCGGATGATTATGTTTTGGCAACCGGGGTTACGACATCGATACGTGATTTTGTAAAAATGACCTTTGCCGAATTGGGTATAGATTTGGAATGGCACGGAACCGGAATCCAAGAATATGCCATTGACAAAGCAACCGGTCAAAAGGTCGTTGCGGTGAATCCTGAATTCTTTCGCCCGGCCGAGGTTGAAATCTTGTTGGGTAACGCAACCAAGGCCCGTGAAAAATTGGGTTGGACACCGAAATATGACCTGCGCGCGTTGGTGCATGAAATGGTGGCCGAAGACCTTAAATTGGCAAAACGCGAAAAATTATTAAAAGATAATGGATTTATCGAAAACATAACACATGCAGATTAAGGGTTAAAAAATGAGCAAATATTTGATAACTGGCGCGATGGGGTTTGTTGGTCGGTATTTTATAGAATACCTGAACCAACACGAACCGAACGCCAATGTATGTGGTGTTGATATTGCCCCGTCGTGTGATATGGACATTGAATACAGTTCTTTGAATTTGATGGATTCGGTATCGGTTGATAAATTGATAAAAAAATCGCATCCAGATTATATTGTCCATTTGGCGGCGATGTCTTCGGTGGCGCAAAGTTGGAACGAACCGGTGGGATGTTTTATAAATAATATGTCTGCGTTTTTGAATTTGGCGGATGCCGTGCGTAATAATAATGTTAATGCGCGTATTTTGTCGGTTGGTTCGTCCGAAGAATACGGCATATATGATATGCCAATGCAGGAATCTTTTACATTACATCCAAAAAGCCCGTATTCGGTGGCGCGCCTGTCCCAAGAATATATGTCAAAATTATATGTTGACCGATTTGGTTTGGATATTGTTATGACACGTTCGTTTAATCATATTGGGCCCCGCCAAAGTACGCGCTTTGTTATTCCGTCCTTTATTGAACAACTGGTTAATATTGCATCGGGCAAAATCGAAAACAAAATGATGGTTGGAAATATTGATGTTATTCGTGATTTTACCGATGTGCGCGATGTTGTTGATGCGTATTGGCGCATAATTAAAAAGGCGAAAAATCGTGAAGTTTATAATGTATGCAGTGGTCGCGGTGTAAAGTTGCGCGATATTATCGATATGACCGCGAATCGTTTGAACATAAAGCCGAATATTTGTGTTGACCCGGCCCGTGTGCGTGCGAACGATGTGCCGCGTGTTATTGGTGATAATACAAAATTGAAAACTGAATTGGGATGGCAACCAAAATATAAACTGGAAGAAACAATCGCCGATATGGTAAATTATATGCAAAAATCAAAATAGGTGATTTTGATGTTGGGTGGGTTACGGGTTTGGTTTTATGGGCTTTCGAAAAAACTAACGAAAAGTTTTTTCCATGACAAAGGTAAAAACAATCGTATTGTTTTGGTGGGGCGGAACGGCCAAGAAAAAATCGCAAAACCCAAGGATTTAAGAAATATCAAAATTAAATTTACCGGGGATAATAATTTATTGAAAATTCATTTGCCGTGTGATTTGCGTTGTTCTTGTTTTGCTTTTCGGTGCAATAATTCGGTGATTGAAATTGGCGGTTATTCACATGTGACCTTTGATATTGATTGTATTGCCGATGAATCCGGGGTATTTGTTGGTGAACATTGCTATTGTGGTGGTGCAGAAATGGTGTGTTGCGGAAATAAAATTGAAATTGGGAATAATTGTATGTTTTCAAATGAAATTTTATTTCTGGATGACACTCATTCTATATTGAGTTATAAAAATAACAGGGTGCTGAACAAGAATAAACCGGTGTTAAAAATCGGTAATCATGTTTGGATAGGAAAAAAAGTTACTTTGTTGAAAAATGCGTCTGTGCCGGACGATTGTATCGTTGGTTATGGAAGTCTTGTGACTAAAAAAATCTTGGAAAAACATACAATTTTGGCCGGGTCGCCCGCGCGAATAGTGAAAACAGGAATTACGTGGCACAGTTTGAATCCACAAAGTTATACACCACAAAAAGCCAAAGGAATGCCAGTATGAAAATTTGTATAGAATTGCATACAGATAATAACTATTGTTTGCCGACCATTGTTACGTTGGCATCGTTGTTTGAAAACAAGAACCCAGAATCGGACTATGAAGTGCGGGTTTTGGGAAACAGATTGACCGATGAAAACATTAAACTGTTGGAAAAACAGTTGCAAGGCCGGGGACGTGTCATTCCACATATTAGCAGTTTGTCAAAATTTGAAGGAACGCATCCACATGTAAGTTCTACTGATTTGTTTAAGTTTGATTTGCCGGATGTTTTATCCGATTGGGACAAGGTTTTGTATATCGATACAGATATGATAATCCAAGGCGATTTATCACAATTATTTAATACGGATTTGGGGGATGCCTATATCGCCGCGGTCAAAGATATGGCGGGAATGTATGAAAACCATCATAATCGATTGGGGTTGAAAAATTATTTCAATGCCGGGATGATGCTGATGAATCTAAAGAAAATGCGGGCGGAAAAAATCGGTGAAAAATTAACGGATTATAAGTTGCATAAAGATGCAGGGCATTTTATGAGTCAAGATGCCCTTAATGATACTTTCCACGAAAATGTTGTTTGGTTGTCGCCAAAGTATAATTGGATGGCACCCAACCAGACAAGTTTTTCGGCCCAAGAAATTGCAAGATTTTACGAGATTGATGAAAATGAAGTTAAAAATATGGATGATGCGGCGGTAATTGTGCATTTGACAAATAGAAAGAAACCGTGGGTTTATAAAAATACTTGGGGACATAATTTGTGGAAGAAATATTATAAAAAATCGGTGTTGAAAAGGAAAAAATTGTGTTTGGCGGATGAAAAACCTTGGTTTGGTTGGAAACAGGACGACGGGTTTAATAAATGGTATTTCTTGGGGCTGCCTGTGTTGCGCGTTAAGGGGTCTCCCAATCATATAACGGTGGATTTATTTAATATACGGATATTAAAAAT
>CAMVAR010000033.1 GCA_947165555.1 uncultured Pseudomonadota bacterium
TGTTGGACCAAGGTGAAGCCGGTGATAATGTTGGTTTGTTGTTACGTGGAACCAAAAAAGAAGATGTGGAACGCGGTCAAATTATCTGCAAACCAGGTTCTATTACACCGCACACAGATTTCGAAGCAGAAGTCTATATTTTGACCAAAGAAGAAGGCGGACGTCATACAGCATTCTTTAGCAACTATCGTCCACAGTTCTTCTTTAGCACAACAGACGTAACAGGTACAATCACATTGCCGGCCGACAAAGAAATGGTCTTGCCGGGCGATAACGTTCGTATCACGGTTGCATTAATTGCACCTATTGCTATGGACGAAGGTCGTCGCTTTGCTATCCGTGAAGGCGGACGCACAGTTGGCGCAGGTGTTGTATCGAAAATTATCAAATAATAATGGATTGTTGGTCGTTCGCGGGAAACCGTTGAACGACCAACAAATGCGAATATGACAATAAATAAGGGAAAACAAGCAATGGTACCAGCATCAAAAATTCGCATCAAATTGACGGCTTTTGACCACAGAATTTTGATGGAATCAGTGGAGGAGATTGTCAAAACTGCAAAGCGCACCGGCGCAGATGTCGTTGGGCCTGTTCGCTTGCCGACATTGGTTCAAAAATTTACGGTCAATCGTTCGCCGCACGTTGATAAAAAATCACGTGAACAATTCGAGATTCGCAATCATAAGGCGGTCGTCGATATTGTTAATCCAACCCCTCAGACAGTTGATGCACTGATGAAGTTGGATTTGGCATCGGGCGTTGATGTAAAAATTAAATTGTAAATGGTTTGTTAGTGTTAGTTTATTGTTGACAAATGGAAATAATATACTAACCTCTGGCATATAAAAAAGGCATAAGAAATGAAACGTAGCGGATTGATTACAACAAAAATGGGGATGACGCGTCTGTATGACGATAATTGTGTTGCACACGCCGTAACGGTTTTGTCCGTTGGGGATTGCGCGGTTATCGGAAATCGGACAATGGAAAAGAATGGATATGTTGCAAATGTACTTGGGATTCGTGAAGCCAAGGCAAAGCATGTCGCCAAACCTCAGATGGTTGCGGCGGAAAAGGCGGGGGTAAAACCCTATCGTAAAATTGTAGAATTTCGTGCATCAGACGATTGTGTTATTCCGGTTGGGACACCGATATGCGCGTCTCATTTCGTTGCCGGACAATTTGTAGATGTCCAGGCAACAAGCAAAGGTAAGGGCTTTCAAGGGGCAATGAAACGCCATAATTTTGGTGGTAAAGAGGCAACCCATGGTGTGTTAAAGGCGCATCGTTCGTTGGGGGGTACCGGTATGCGTGAATGGCCGGGGCGTGTATTGCCTGGCAAAAAGATGTCCGGACAAATGGGAAATGAAACTGTGACGGTTCAAAACCTGCGTGTGTTTGGTACGGATGTTGCGGAAAATTTAATTTTTGTCGAAGGCGCAGTTCCGGGTTGTAATGGAACGTTTGTTTTGATTACCGATGCGGTGAAAAAAGAACAGAAAGATTTGCCGGTTCCAACATCACAGAACAATGGTGGGGAACAGTCAGAAACCAAATCAGAAACTGTTGCGGAATAATATCGGTGGCAACAGAAAAGTCGAGGTGAATAAAAATGCAATTAAATATTATAAATTTTGATGGCAAAGCGGTCGGCAAGATTGATTTGCAAGATTCTATATTTGGTTTGACCCCCCGTGCGGATATTCTGCATCGGGTTGTGACATGGCAACGCGCAAAATCACGTGCGGGTACACATGCGGTTAAAACAGTTTCTGACGTCCAGGGCAGTGGTAAAAAGGCATTTAAACAGAAAAAGACGGGAAATGCACGTCAGGGTGAACGCTATAACGTTCATATGCGTGGTGGTGGTGTTGTTCATGGACCGGTTGTTCGTGACCACAGTATTGATTTGCCGAAAAAGATTCGTGCATTGGGGTTAAAAATGGCACTGTCGTCCAAGACCCAAGAAGGCGATTTGATGATTATTGATTCTGAAAAATTGTCGGCCGCAAAAACAGGCGCATTTGCAAAGCAGTTGAAAAAATTGAATGTTGCGTCTGCGTTGTTTGTTGGCGGCGATACATTGGATGAAAATTTCAAGAAATCTGCGGCAAATATCGTGAATGTTGATGTGTTGCCGGCGATTGGTTTGAATGTTTTAGATATCTTGAAACACGACAAATTGGTTTTGACGGCGGATGCGGTCAAGGCATTAGAGGCGCGTCTTGGGGCGTAATGTTAATCGGTTTTGATTGCAAATGACAAAAGGGTTCTAGAAATGGCAGAAAAGAAAATTCAAACAGAAAAGAAAATCGTTGCGACGGCCGGTATTTATGATATCTTGCGGCGCCCGATTATTTCTGAAAAGGCGGTAAAGTTGTCCGAAGGCAATGCCGTCGCGTTCGAAATTGCCGCAAATGCGACAAAAGAAGATGTTGCACGTGCGGTTCAGGTAATATACAATGTCAAACCGGTCAAGGTTAACGTTGTTGTTGCCAAGGGTAAGGTTAAACAATTTCGTGGTCGCAGCAGTGGTACGCAACGTACGGTTAAAAAGGCCTATGTTACATTGCCGGCCGATGCAAAGTTGGATTTGACCGCAAGTGTGTAAGTAAAATAACAGCCCCGGCAGAGAATCTGGATAAATCAGACGTTATTGTCAGGGTAATAAAGGATAGAAAAAATGGCTTTAAAGAGTTATAAACCAATTACCGCCGGTACACGTGGCTTGGTCTTGATTGACCACAGCGAGTTGCATCGTGGTGCCCCGGAAAAGGCCTTGACTGTTTGATTGAAATCCAAGGGTGGGCGTAATAATTTTGGGCATGTTACTGTTCCGCACCAGGGTGGGGGACACAAACGTAAATATCGTTTAATTGATTTTAAACGCAAAAAAATGGATATGCCGGCAACGGTCTTGCGTTTGGAATATGACCCGAATCGTACGGCGTTTATTGCCTTGATTGAATACAAAGATGGTATGCGTTCGTATATTTTGGCCCCGCGTGATTTAAAGGCCGGTGATGTCGTCGTGTCGGGTAATCGCCAAGATATTAAGCCGGGAAATGCGATGCCGTTGAAAAATATGCCGATTGGTACGATTGTACATAATGTTGAATTAAAACCTGGTGCCGGTGGCCAATTGGCGCGCAGTGCCGGTTGCTATGCACAATTGATGGGTAAAGATGGTGTTTATGCGCAGATAAAAATGAACAGTGGCGAGTTGCGCAAGGTTCATTCGGATTGTATGGCCACGGTTGGTACAGTTTCTAATCCTGACCAGCGTAATGTTAATCTGGGCAAGGCCGGGCGTGCCCGTTGGTTGGGGATTCGCCCGTCCACACGTGGTATGGCGCAGAATCCAGTAGACCATCCGATGGGTGGTGGTAACGGTCATTCCAAGGGCCACGAACCGGTGTCGCGTACCGGTATTCCGGCCAAGGGATATCGTACCCGTAAAAATAAACGTACGGCCAAGATGATTATTCGTAGCAGACATTTGGCAAAGAAAAAGTAATAAGTAAAAACGGAGTAAATTAAATGTCTCGTTCAGTATGGAAAGGTCCTTATGTTCATCCTTCTATCTTGAAAAAGGTGGCGGTGGCGATTGAGAAAGACGATCGCAAACCAATAAAAACGTGGTCCAGGGGCAGTACAATCGTCCCACCGATGGTTGGTTTGACATTTGAAGTTCATAATGGTAATAAATTTATCCCTGTGTCGATTGTTGAAGATATGATTGGGCACAAATTGGGTGAATTTGCACCAACACGGACGTTCAAAGGACATGCGGCGAATAAAAAAGCGGCAGGCAAGTAATTAAAAGAAAAGGCGTTAGATTATGACAAGATATGGAATCAAAGATAATCAAGTTCGGGCGTTCAACAAAATGATTCGTATTAGCCACCAAAAATTAAATTTGGTTTGCGATTTAATACGCGGATTACCGGTAGAGCGCGCAATTGATGTCTTGAAGTTTTCTAAGAAACGTGTTGCGGGCGAAGTGTTAAAAACATTGATGTCTGCGATTGCCAACGCGGAACACAATAAAAATCTGGGGGCGGATACATTGTTCGTCAAAGAGATTTGGTGTGGCAAGGCGTTGACGATGAAACGTATTATGCCCGGCCCACGTGGCAGTGCGCGTCCAATTTTGAAACCGTTTTCTAATTTGACGATTGTTTTGGAATCGGGTGTGGCGCCAAAGGCGGCCAAGGTAAAAAAAGAAGCAAAAAAGTAAAAGAACCTATGTCTGGCGGTATGGGAAATCCCTGAATAAAACCTAAAGGTTTCAAGAACGTTGGACATAAAAACTAAGGAAAAATAAAAAATGGGACAGAAAGTATCGCCAATTGCACAGCGTTTGTCGATTAACAAGATTCCAGATTCGCGCTGGATTGTTGATAAAAGACGGTATGCAGCATGTTTGGCAGAAGACAATACGATACGTAAATTTATTGAAAAGAAACTAAAAAAAGCAGGTATTGCCAAGGTTGTTATTGACCGTATTGCAAAAAAAGTTGTTATTACGGTTCATACATCACGTCCGGGTATGATTATTGGTAAAAACGGTGCGGATATTGAAGCGTTACGTAATGATATTAAAAAATTGGTGAAAAATGACCAGGTCGTTGTTAATATCTATGAAGTGCGTCGTCCGGATTTGAATGCCCAATTGGTTGCCCAGAATATTGCACAACAAATTGAAGGTCGTGTTTCGTATAAACGTGCCATGAAAAAGGGTATTCAAAATGCGCAAAAGGCCGGTGCCCAAGGTGTGAAGATAATGTGTTCCGGTCGATTGAATGGTGCAGAGATTGCGCGCAGCGAACAAATTCGCGAAGGTCGGATACCGTTGCATACATTGCGTGCAGATATTGATTATGCCGCGGTCCAGGCCAAAACCACGTACGGTGTCGTTGGTGTCAAGGTTTGGATTTACACAGGTGATGTTGTCAACAAAGATAAATTGGCATCAGAAATGGCGCGTCCGTCTGAATATGCCGGTACAAGTGACAAAAGAACAAAATAATCGTTAAAAAGTTGAGGTTTGTATCATGTTAATGCCAAATAAGACAAAATTTCGCAAACAGCACAAAGGTCGCATTCATGGTGTTGCCAAAGGTGGCAGTGAATTAGCGTTTGGTTCTTTTGGACTAAAAGCGATGTCGCCTGAACGTATCACGGCCCGTCAGATAGAGGCTGCGCGTCGCGCGATTACGCGCCGCATGAGACGTATGGGTAAATTATGGATTCGTGTGTTTCCAGACGTTCCGGTTACCGCCAAGCCGGCCCAGGTTCGTATGGGTAAGGGTAAAGGCGCCGTTGAATATTGGATTTGCCGTGTGAAACCGGGTCGAATTATCTTTGAATTAGATGGGGTCAAGCCGGATGTTGCACAAGAAGCTTTTGCACTGGCGGCCGCAAAATTGCCGGTCAAAACAAAAATTGTTGAACGCAAGGTCAATTAATACTGATGTAAAGGTGGCAAGAAATGGCAGAAAAAAAGACGGAATCTTTGAAAAAAGAAGAATTACAAAGCAAGTTGGTTGATTTGAAAAAAGAACAGATGAATCAACGTTTTCAGCATGCGGCGGGACAGTTGCCAAAAACACATGTTCTGCGCAAAACCCGGCGTGAAATTGCACGTGTAAACACGGAATTGAACGCTGCAAATTAAAAAATGCTGATTTTGGTTGAGATTTCCAAAAAAATGGTTATCATAGACCGGGTTAGCAGATGTTAACAGGTGTCCGTGTCGATATTGATGTGGGCAAAAACAAAGTGTATAAGGAATAGTGTTATGCCAAGACGTATACTGCAAGGTACAGTTAGAAGTGCGGCAAATGATAAAACGGTCGTTGTGGAAGTAGAGCGTCGTTTTCGTCATCCGCTGTATGGAAAATTTGTTAAGCAGAACAAAAAGTACAAGGCCCATGATGAAACCAATAAATATAAAGTTGGCGACATTGTGGCCATTGAAGAACATCGTCCGATATCCAAAACCAAATCTTGGGTTGTCAAGGGATTGGTTGGTGTATCAAAAGACAACGATGTTGAAATAGTAGAATAAATCAACCCAGGAATCTTTGAGGGTGTGCGTGTCCCTGTGATATGTACATCAGTCGGGTTCCATAACAAAGCGGTGGGGAATGGCCCCATTTGCAGGACGAGGATAAGGTTATGATTCAAAATGAAACAAGATTAACAGTTGCAGATAACTCTGGTGCGCGTGAAGCAATGTGCATCAAGGTTTTGGGTGGTTCACATCGCCGTTATGCGACCGTTGGTGATAAAATTGTTGTCGCCATCAAGGAAGCAATTCCGCGTGGCAAGGTTCAAAAGGGAACAGTGCAACGTGCGATTATTGTTCGAACCAAGTTTCCAATTAAACGGGCCGATGGTTCAATAATTCGTTTTGACGACAATGCGGTGGTTCTTATTAACAAGAATAATTTTGAACCAATTGGAACACGTATTTTTGGGCCAATCGCCCGCGAGGTACGTCGTAAATATGATGTTCAAAAAATTGTGTCTTTGGCACCAGAAGTGTTATAATAACAGTGTTTATAAAGGGCGTATAAAATGAAAATAAAGAAAGGCGATGAAGTCATAATCATTTCGGGAAAGTACAAGGGCGTCAAGGGTGCCGTGTTAGAGGCGCGTCCATCCGAATCAAGGGTGGTTGTTGCCGGGGTGAATCGTCATAAATGGCATGTGAAACCCACACAAAACCAACCAGGACATATCGTTGACCGCGAGGCACCGATTCATGTTTCCAATGTTGCATTGGTTGACCCGAAAACTAAAAAGCCTACGCGTGTTGGTTACAAGGTTACGCAAGGTAAAAAGGTTCGTGTTGCCAAGAAATCAGGGATAGAACTGTAAAAAACATCCCGCTGTTACGGGAATATACGTTAAGGATCAAAAAATGCAAAGCAGATTGCGTGAATTTTATGAAAAAGATATTGTACCGGAACTGGTCAAGGAATTCGGGTACAAAAATGCCTTGGCTGTGCCAAAGTTGTCTAAAATTGTTTTGAATATGGGCGTCGGTGAAGCGGTTTCTGATAAAAAGAAATTGGATGCGGCGGTTACTGATTTGACGGCCATTGCCGCGCAAAAGCCGATTGTTACGCATGCAAAGAAATCTATTGCCACATACCGTCTGCGCGAAGGTCAGGCGATTGGAACCAAGGTTACATTGCGAGGCAAAAGAATGTACGATTTCTTGGATAAACTGATTACGGTTGCGTTGCCGCGCGTCAAGGATTTTCGTGGG
>CAMVAR010000034.1 GCA_947165555.1 uncultured Pseudomonadota bacterium
GAATCTTCATTTTTATGCCCTTTTTTGCCCTAAACGTATAGATTACACTATATTTTCGCATTTTCAACAAATTATAGCGGATTTTTTGTAAAAAAATGACGTTTTGCCGGTGTGCAATGAATTGGTAATAACAAGATAACCGCCCGTTGGGGCGGTGTTTTGTTTAATGTTTTCCACCGATTTTTGTTCGGCCGCCCATAAGTGGTTGCAATTTTTTCGGTATGTTCACACTGCCGTCTGCGTTTTGATGGTTTTCAATAATTGGCACCAATGCACGGGGCAGGGCGATTCCTGTATTATTCAATGTTGCAACAAAGTCCAGTGTCCCATCGCCACGGCGAAAACGTGTATTTGTGCGGCGGGCCTGGAATTGACCAATCGATGAACAAGAACCCAATTCGCGATATGCGTTTTCCGATGGGAACCATGCCTCGACATCGTTCATTTTGACCTTGTTGAATCCCATGTCGCCGGTACAATTCGCAATTACACGATACGGCAATTCAAAATCTGCCATTATTTCACACAGGTTGTTTAACAAATGTTCGTGCATTTCATCGCTTTGTTCCGGGGTGCAGAATACATATTGTTCAACCTTGTTAAATTGATGTACGCGAACAATGCCGCGCGTGTCGCGACCGGCGGCGCCGGCCTCTTTGCGAAAGCATGGTGAAAAACCGGCGTATTTAATCGGTAAATCTTTTTCGGTTAAAATTTCACCCGCATGCAACGAATTCAAAACGATTTCCGCCGTGCCGGCCAGGCAACGGTCTGTACCCGTCAACATAAACACATCGTCATTCATTACCGATAAATCAGACCCCATAAAATGACCCGCATTAAATATGGTTTGCGGTTTTGAAATAGACGGGCATTCAATATATCTGAATCCTTTGCCAATAAGTTTTTGAATCACATATGTTTGCACCGCCAAAGATAATTCCGCCAATTCACCCGCCAATGCGTATGTGCGTGTGCCGCATATTCCTGCGATTTTTTCTGGCATCCACCAATCATTCATATCCAATAAATCCCACTGGGGCCGTGGGGTAAAGTCAAATGTGCGTGGTGTTCCAACACGGCGAATTTCCACGTTTGCGGAATCATCGACACCAATCGGTGCGTCCGGGCTTGGTATTTGCGGAACGCGATGCAACAGGTCGGTAAGTATGGTTTCTTTATCCGCAAGTTCGGCCATGTCGTTTGCAATCTCTTGGCTTATTTCTTTTGATTTTGCAACAAGTGACGCTTTATCAGTTGCCGTTGGAATTTCACGTGAAATTTTATTTTTTTCCGCGGTCTTGGTTTGGGTGATTGTCTTTAATTCGCGCACGCGCACATCCAAAGACAATATGTCATCCACCACATCTGGAAAATTCTTAACCCGACAGGCATTTTTTACAATGTCCGGGTTTTCGCGAATAAATTTTATATCCAACATTTTTATGTCCTTAAATATTTATTATGCGTTTTTGTTCAGGTATGCAATCGCATCCATTGCCGCGGTGCAACCTGTGCCGACCGCCGTTGCAATCTGCATTTTTATGTCCGAATGAACATCGCCCGCAACAAACATGCCCGCCGGCAATGCCCCGGGGGCAATGCGGCCCATATCGTCGCGTTTAATGTCTTCGGTTAAATAATCGGTGTTTGCCTCGTGTCCGATGGCAACAAAGATTCCGTCGCATACGATTTGTTCATTGTTTGTTGTGGTTGCGACCAATTCGCCGGTTTCAGAATCGGGTTTCGCGGCAATTTGCTTTAAATCTGTATTAAACAGGCATTCGATATTAGACTTTTCCGCAACGCGGTCGCGTAATATCGCCTCGGCCCGGGTGAATGCAGATTTGCGATATACGATTTTTACCGTTTTGGCAATGTCGGCCAAGTATAATGCGTCGTTTAATGCCGAATTGCCACCACCAATCACGATAACGGTTTTGTCTGTATAGAAAAATCCATCGCATGTTGCGCAATATGAAACGCCACGTCCAAAGAATTCACGCGCACCCGCAATTTCCAATTTACGCGGGGATGCACCCGTTGCCAGAATAACACAGCGTGTTTCATATTTGTTGTTATGCGTGTCGGTAACAATAAATGTGTCGCCTTGGTTGTCTGTAATATGCGCCGCCGTTTTCATTTCAATGTGTGCGCCAAAAGATTCAGCCTGGGTTTTCATAAATTCGATTAAACCGATTCCATCGCCGGACCATCCGGGGTAATTTTCCAACTTTGCAATTCCGGCGGTTTGGCCACCCAATGTGTCACCGCCCAATACCAGGGTGTTTTTATTCGCGCGTCCACAATACAGTGCTGCGGTTAACCCGGCCGGGCCGGAACCCAATATAATCACATCATACATAGTAAACATTCCTTTGTTTGTTTTCATTGAACAATAGCACAATGGTTAAAAATGTGCCATAAAAATTTATATTATTTATTTTTTTCCAAAATATTGTCGCAATGTTTGGTATGCGTCGGAAATACGCGCAAAATCAGCCCCAGTGTGTGTGGTGGCGGTTGCCGTGTCGGGGTGGTATTTTTTTGCAAGTGTGCGATAGCGTGTGCCGATTTCGCGCCATGATGCCGTAATCGGTAAATTTAATGTTTTAAATGCCGTAATTATCGCAGATGGCAAAGACGGCTTTTTCGGGGTGTGGTCAAATGTGTCGCGACCGCTTAGAAAATCGTTCAAAAATTTTATATAATCGGCGGTGTCTTGTTTTGATTCGCGCCGTGTTGATGGGCCAAATGTTTGTTGTTCCCAATCTTCTTCAATTTCTTGGGGGGTCATATTGGCATAATAATTCCAATTTTTGTTATATTCGGCCGCGTGTTCTTGGCAAAATGCCCAGTATTCACGCAATTCGCGGTTTTTTGGTGCGCGGCATGTGCCCGCCCGTGTGCATCCCGGAAAATCACATTTTTTTATCATTTTATTTATCCTGTTTGGCAAGTGGGTGATGTTGTTCGACAACTTGGCGTAACCGGTCGGGTTGAACATGGGTGTAAATTTGGGTCGTAGAAATATCTTCGTGTCCCAACATTATTTGAATTGCGCGCAAATTTGCCCCGTGTGACAACAGGTGTGACGCAAACGAATGACGCAGGACGTGCGGGCTGACCCTGGATGGGGAAATGCCGGCCAATGTTGCACATTTTTTTAATATCTTGAAAAAACCGTCGCGTGTTATATGACCCGATGCGCCGTTTGATGGAAATACATAATCCGATGGGTCGTCGCCACGTACATCCATCCATTTGTGTAATGCGTGTTGTGCCGCATCGTGCATCGGAACAATACGTTCTTTGGCACCCTTGCCATGAATCAACAGACGGTCACCCAAAATCGCCCGCGTTGGCAATTCACATAATTCAGATACGCGTAATCCCGACGCATAAAGCAATTCAAGCATAGCGCGCAAACGTATCGAATTGCGTGTGTCCCCGGCCGATGATATTAACAATTCAATTTCATGTGAATCCAGTAATTTTGGCAATGGTTTTGGTCTTTTTGGGGTTTCCAGGTTTGTGGTCGGATTTGTATGAATTATGTGTTCCAGCATTAAAAATTTATAAAAATTTCGCAGGCAACTGGTCCGGCGGGCAATTGACGATGGCGTACCGGTCATGTGCGAAATATAATTTTGTATGTCGTCCGCCGTTGCGCTAACCAGACCGCCATCAATCGCGGCGTCAACCGAACGCAAATCGTTGCCGTATGCAGCCAGTGTATTTTTGCTGTATCCTTTTTCGGCGGAAAGTGCCTCTAAAAAAATGTCAATATAATTCATGATGGGTATAAAACAACCTCGGTTACATTTTGGTTGGGTGGAAAATAGATTATCATCAATACAATTATCGCGATAATTATCGTCCAAAAAATAATTTTATTTCGTGTGGTGTGTTTTTTCTTGATTGGCATTTGTATTCCCTGTGGTTATCAAGATTAAATCGTGTCAAACCCGGCAATAAATACCCCGGATGCCGCAATAATTATTATCGGTGGGGCAATAATAGCCAGTATCGTTGGCAGTGTACCATTGGCGCCCAATGCGCTGAATATATTTAGCAGAAAGTATAACACAAAACATATTAATATCCCAAGTCCAAATTTTGTGCCAAAACTGTGGTTGCGGCGTTGACGTGTTTGTGAAAATGCAATTCCCAATGTGGCCATCGCAACCATTGTTAATGGCAGAAACAGTAGTGTCCAAAACTGAATCAAATGGCCGCGGACGGGGACACCGATTTCGGTCATTTTTGTTATAAATTTGGGTAATTGCCAAAATGATATCTGGTCCGGTTGCAGATATCGGTCCAATACTGTTTGTGGTGTTATCAATGTTTGTGTTGACCATGGACCGATGTGTGTTTGCCCCGATGAATTATATATTGTTGCACGGTCTGTTGTTATACCTGTTTTGGTTAATGTTACGTGGTCGGCCATAATACGGTTGGCAATTTTAAAATCAGAATCTTGGGCATAAATTGTTACATTTTGAAATACCAGATTTGGACCGTCTTGGTTCATTTGTGATGCAATCATTGTGATTGTTCCCGTGTCTGATGCGTCACGCAACCATATACGATTATCGACCAGTTTAAGATGTTGTGTGCTTAACTTATTCGCGTTTAATGATATTGCATAGGGATTTATAACACAGGTTGCAAACACCCCTGTGATAAATGCACCAATTAAAAATGGCCGTGCCATTTGATATGGTGATAGGCCCGTGCCTGCGATAATAATACCTTCACTGGACCGGGTAAGGGTATAGTATGCGACCAATGTGCCCATAAATACAGCCAGTGGTAAAAACAGTGGTACGTATTCAATCAATCGTGTCCATGAATCGGTTAATGTGGCAAACACCGTTGGATTACTGGGTAATCGTTCAACGAATGTGACCGCGAATATTATTCCGCACACAATTAACAAGACCAGTCCCAGGCCACGAAAAAAACGTTTAAATAAAAATCTTGATAATATTTTACCCATCTTGTTTTTTTATTATTTTGGTATTGGTTAAAAAAGTATAGCCTGAATATTTGTCAATTGCAAAATTAAAATGAATATTTATAATATGCCCAGTAAATAATAGCTTTTTAAATCATAGGAATGTACGCAGATGGAAAAAAAACCAATTTCAAAGCAGGGATTTGATAATTTAATCAAGGAACTAAAAGATTTGAACGAAGTGCAACGGCCAGAGATATTAAGGGTTGTGCAATGGGCGCGGTCGTTGGGGGATTTGTCGGAAAATGCCGATTATAGTGCCGCGCGTGAAAAACAACGTCAAATTGATAAACGTATTCAATATATTGAAAATATCATAAATAATGCATCGGTCGTAGATGTTGATAATCTAAGCGGTGACCGCGTGTTGTTCGGGGCCCGTGTCGTGTGTGAAGATGAATGTCGTATCTTGTCTGATGTTGAATCTGATGGAAAACAGGTTATTTCGTGCACATCACCGGTTGGACGCGCGTTAATTGGACGTTGTGTCGGGGATACGTGTTTGGTGCGGTTGCCGTCCGGTGAAAAAGAGTATGAAATATTAGAAGTTAAATTCAAAGACTAACCAGTGGCGGGTATTTGGGGGGATTTTGTGTCTGTTCGATTGTTGCCTGATTCATTAATAAATCAAATCGCCGCCGGCGAAGTGGTTGAATGCGGTGCCAGCGTCGTGAAAGAAACGGTTGAAAACTCACTTGATGCGGGTGCGGACCAAATTATTGTTGATGTTGTTGATGGTGGACGGACATTAATAAATGTTGTTGATAATGGGGGCGGAATGTCGCGCGATGATTTGGCGCGTTGTATTATGCGGCATGCGACATCAAAACTGCCTGATGACGATTTAATGAATATTAATTTTATGGGGTTTCGGGGTGAAGCGTTGCCGTCAATCGCATCGGTATCCGATATGACAATTGATACGTGTAATGGGGTGGATTCAAATGGGTGGCAATTGGATTGTACAACCGGTGAAATACGTCCATCTGATTGGCAAACGGGTACACGAATACGTGTGAAAAATTTGTTTGCAAAAACGCCGGCGCGTCTGAAATTCCTGCGCAGTGACCGGGCCGAAACCATGGCGGTGTTGGATACGATAAAGCGTCTTGCTATGGCGCGGGTTGATGTTGGGTTTGTGTTAAATAATAAGTGGCGTTTCCCAAAAGGTCAATCCTTAATGGACCGAATCGTTGCCGTTATGGGTGAAGATGTACGTTCGCGTATGCGGCCAGTTAATGCGGAATCTGGGTCGTTAAATGGTATGAAACTAACCGGGTTTATTTCGGAACCAACATTACACAGGGCGTCGTCGGTGGACCAGTTTTTGTTTGTAAATGGACGCCCAGTCAAAGACAAGATTTTGGTTGGTGCGTTGCGTGCGGCGTATATGGATGTTATGCATGCGCGTGAATTTCCATTGTGTGCGTTGTATTTAACTTTGCCCGCCCGAAATGTTGATGTAAACGTATCGCCAACCAAGACGGATGTTCATTTTTTGGAACCAACACATGTGCGGGCATTTATTATAAAATCGTTGCGTGATGTGTTGGCGCAAACAATGAAAGATGTCGCGTGTGTACGGCAAAATCCGGCGTATACACCGATATCGTCGGGAATAAAAAATACAGATTTTTCAAATTTGTTGCCAAATAATACACCTGATGTGGTTGGTGGGGTACAACTTGGTATGCCGGTACAAAGTTCACCACTGTTTGGTGGGTCAAAAAAAACAGATTTTAATATCGGTGCATGTATGCAACCAGAAAATGTTGTGTGTGATGATATTTTTTCCCCGGGTCCGTTGGGGCGTGTAATTGGGCAATTTGCAAATAAATACATTATTGCGGCGGCAGGAAATAATTTGGTCATTGTTGACCAGCATGCTGCACACGAACGGATAACATACGAAAAAATGCGCACACATATGATTGGGGTGCAACCGTTGTTAACACCTATTGTTGTGCGGTTGCGTGCCGAAGATGTTGTCGCGATTTTGGGAATTGCCGATGAATTAAAAAATTGTGGGTTGGTTTTAGACGCGTTTGGTGATGATGCAATTGCAATTTTTGAAAAACCATCAGATTGGGATATGGACTGGGGGGGACTGTTACATGATATTGCCGACGAGGTTCGTGAATATGGACATTCCAGTGGTCTGCAAGAACGCCTGCATT
>CAMVAR010000035.1 GCA_947165555.1 uncultured Pseudomonadota bacterium
TGATATCAAAGCTTACAAGGGCTCCGCTCTCCTTTGCGGTTTTAAGTGCCAAAACGCACCCATTATAACAAACATTTTTTCAAATGCAAGACCTAAAAAAGCAGAAATCATTCAAACAACAAACGGATTTAGAGCCGTTGTTCTTTATCAATTTGCAAAATGGCCAAAAATAGTGTATAATTTTCCCCATGAGAAAAATTTTCACAATATTATTTTGTGGTATAATATTCACAAATATCGGGCATTGCACCGAATACAACCCATTCACCGGATACAATCAAAACCAGGTCGCATTCAACCTGGGCCAGGGTATAGATTGTGGTTTTATTTTGCCGCCCCCGTTTAGATTGGTTCCATTTTATTTACTACACCTGCAATATTCGCAACCGACAACTTTTTTCTCTTTGCCGGCGCGTCAATCGATAAACATTGGCCAAACCATTGGTTTCGGTTCAAAATACGGATGGCGTTGGGATAAATACACTATTCCGATGATATTTTTATCTGGTGATGTTATTTTGGCAAACTATCGCGACCTGTACTTTGCGGGCGGCGCGGGCGTCGGACTCCAGGCACAACAGAATGAACGCCTTGGCGCAAAATTATTATTTCAGTTTAAATTAACCGCCGGATACCGCGTTAACGACAGTTGGGGCGTTGAAATATTCATGCACCATTTTTCCAACGCCAATACCGCCCCCGAAAATTATTCCTATGCATTTTATGGCGCGGGCGTCACATACAGTTTTTAAACCTTTACATAAATCATAAAAACATATCCAAAATACAAGCTTTATTCCATATTTGAATCGACATAATTAATAAATCACCAATCAATTGGCGGCATTCCATGTGCAATTAAATATTCGTTGGCGCGGGAAAAATGATGATTACCAAAAAATCCACGATGTGCAGACAATGGTGACGGATGTACACTTTTCAAAATTAAATTACGCGACGCATCCACAAATTCCGCCTTGCGCTGGGCATAACTGCCCCAGAGCATATAAACCACCCCATCGCGCCGGGTTGCCAACGCACGAATTACCGCGTCGGTAAATTGTTCCCACCCCCGCCCCGCGTGCGATGCCGCCAAATGCGCCGCAACCGTTAACGTGGAATTTAATAACAAAACACCCTGCTTTGCCCATACCGTCAAATCGCCATGCGTTGGACTGGGCCGCCCCAAATCTGATTCTATTTCTTTATAAATATTTACCAACGACGGCGGTGGCGTGATTCCATCTGGCACCGAAAAGCACAGGCCCATCGCCTGGCCTGGTTCATGATATGGGTCTTGGCCAATAATTACAACACGCACAGAATCAAATGGACACAGGTTAAACGCATTAAAGATATTTTTTGCCGCCGGGTAAATTTTTTTACCCACCAAATATTGGCCGCGTACAAAATCGGTCAGCTTAATAAAATAATCTTTATCAAATTCATCCGCCAATACAGATTTCCAAGATTTTTCGATTTTTACATCCATAACCACAACCTATAACTTTATCAAACCAATTTGTAACGATTTCCATAAAACAACATCAATATATCCCCGCGGAAGCCCGGTCGCCGCAACCATATGCGCGAACATATCATCGCATGCCCGTTTTACATCCGGCGTCAATTTACCATTTTCGTCTATACAGCGGATTCCGGCGTATTGCGCGCCCAAACGCCGAATCCAAACATCATATTTAACGATATTCACACCCAAATTTCGCGCCAAATGATTCGCGGTTATTTTTCCAATATGTGGCAATTTTGCAAGGTACGCAACCCGCGTATCATCATCTTTACATTTATAGAATCCATCGCAAAATTCGGCACGATTTTCCCAAATTTTACAAATCGCATTTATTTTATTTTTATTATGGAACATTTGAAAAATCGCGTCAAAATCCGCACCATTTTTATAAATATAATCCATAATATTTTTGTGAATACGCTTTGCGGTTTTTTGTGAAAACCCACCCGCCAAGATTACATAAGCGCACATTTCTGCGAACGCATCCGGCGCAAGTCTGCGCGGACGTGCCAACATTTCGCGAATTTCATCAAAAGATTGGGCGTCCGAATCCGCGCCCATATCTTTTATTTTGCGTTCCAAATCAAAAAACCATTTTGCAGAAAACATATTATTTTTTACCACCGGGATTTCTTTGCTTAAATTTTGCAATCAAATCTGGCGAAATACCACCCAAAGAATTTCCCTTGGCAAACGCAGACGGATTAAAATCGTATTTCACAAAATCATACCCACCCTGTTCTATCTCTGCGCGTCTTTCCTGTTTTTGTTTGTATTCTTCCGGTGAAAATCGTTCTGGATGTGACAAATCATACACCAATTTATTGTATTCTTCATACAACAAGTCTTCTGTTGCCTTTTTAAAAACAGGTACATTATCGCCATCACGACGAATCACACCATTTTCATCAATTTGGTATTTACTGTTTGTCATAGTACCCCCTTTTATCACACATCCAGATTTGCATCCAGTGCGTTTTCTACGATAAAGTCGCGACGCGGTTCCACAACATCACCCATCAGCATCGAAACCACTGCGTCCGCCTGGCTTGCATCATTGATGGTCACCTGGAACAACGAACGATGATTCGGGTCCATCGTCGTTTCCCATAATTGTTCTGCGTTCATTGCACCCAAACCTTTGTACCGTTGAATCTTTAATCCATTTTTCGCATATTCAAACGCGGTATTCAACAAATTAAATGCACCCCAAATCTTTTGCGATTTTGATTTCACGGTAAGTGTTGTTGGCGCACTAAATGTATCCATCAATTCTTCGCGACCGGGCAACCGCCGCCATGCGTTGATTTCCGGACTGTTCAAACGGTCGCGCGACAAAACATATTGTTCGGTTACACTGCGCAGTGTACGTGTGATTGTGATACCGGAATCCCCGGCAACAACATTCCAACCGCGTTCAAATTCTAATTCCTGGGCGTCCAGCATCTTTGCCGCCGCCGCACAGTTTTCCGCCGTTTCATTATCAAACACACGGTTCAGTGCCAAACTTTCCACAAAACGCAACGGCACCACATGATTCAACGGCTGCAAGACATTTCGCATATCCAAAACCAAGTCCAACAAACGTTTCATATCTGGCCCGGAAATCTGGGTTCCGCTTGCAATTTGGACAACACCATCGGTGGCCAATTGCTCCATCAAATAGTCATCCATTTCGCGTTGATTTTGCAAATAAATCTGTTGCTTGCCACGTGTCACGCCATACAACGGTGGTTTTGCAACATATATATATCCGCGTTCAATCGCCGCCGGCATGTGCCGATAGAAAAATGTCATTAACAATGTCTGAATATGTTGTCCGTCCACGTCGGCATCGGTCATGATAATGATTTTATGATACCGCATTTTTTCAACATCGAAATCATCTTTGCCAATACCCGCCCCCATTGTTGTAATCAACGCGCCAATCGTATCAGACGACAACATTTTATCAAAGCGCACACGTTCAACATTCAAAATTTTTCCCCGTAACGGCAAAATTGCCTGGGTTTTACGGTCACGGCCCTGCTTTGCGGTACCGCCCGCCGAATCCCCTTCGACGATAAACAGTTCACATTTTGCCGGGTCACGTTCACTGCACCCGGCCAATTTTCCGGGCAGCCCCCCCAATTCCGGACCGGTCTTTTTACGTGATAATTCACGCGCCTTGCGTGCGGCCTCGCGCGCGGTGGCGGCTTCGACAATTTTATCAACAATCAGTTTTGCCGTCGCCGGATTTTCTTCCAAATATTGATACAATAATTCCGAAGTAGTATTTTCAACAATCGGGCGAACCTCGCTGGACACCAGTTTATCTTTGGTTTGCGACCCGAACTTTGGGTCTGGGATTTTAACACTAATAATACTGGTTAAACCTTCGCGGAAATCTTCCCCCGACAGGTTTATATCTTTTTTTGTATTATGTTCGGCAATATATTTGTTTATTGCCCGGGTCAGTCCCGCACGAAATCCGGCCAGATGTGTCCCCCCATCGCGATTTGGGATATTGTTTGTAAAACATAACGATGTTTCTGTATATGCGGTTGTCCATTGTAAAACTATTTCGATATATGAATCATCAACCTTTTTAATCATTTGAATTGGTTCACGATTTAGCAATTCTTTGGATTTATCCAGATATGTTGCAAACCCGGCCAACCCATCGGTCGAATGAAACTCGCGCTCTTTCTTTTCGCCACCGCGCAAATCTTCCAGAACAATACGCACATTTGCATTTAAATAAGACTGTTCCCGCAACCAGTTTTCCAACACATCAAAATTAAATTCGGTTGATGCAAACGTATCCGGCGACGGCAAAAACGTAACCTCGGTCCCATGTTCGCGTCCGCTTGTGTTTTCGGTAATTTTTAAATCCATTGTTGGCACACCATCGGCAAAGCGCATTTCTGCCTGTTGTGTACCGCGCCAAACCCGCACTTCCAACCAACTAGATAATGCGTTCACAACCGACACACCAACCCCGTGCAGACCGCCGGAAACCTTGTATGCGCCACCACCTTCGTTATCGAATTTACCACCGGCGTGCAGTTCACACATAATCAATTCCAACGCACTGCGTCCGGTTTCATGGTTTATATCGAACGGCATACCGCGGCCATTATCGCGGATTGTTGCACTGCCATCTGGGTTTAATGAAACATAGACCGTGTCGGCATATCCCGCCATGGCTTCGTCGATAGAGTTATTAACAACCTCGTAAATCATGTGATGCAGGCCCGACCCCCCTTCGCCAACATCCCCAATATACATCCCGGGGCGTTTTTTAACCGCCTCTAAACCCTTTAAAACCTTAATCGAATCACCCGTATATTCATTATTTACCGACATTTAAAAATCCTTTCTTTTTTTGTATCAAAAACATAGCAAATTATGATATAATTGTCCAGGAAAAAGGCAAAAAATAAAGGAGATTTTATAATGTCTGAAACATACAGCAAAGACGACTATTTAACACCGATAAAATACGCATCAAAATACGGTTTAACAAAAGAAATCGTTGAAAAAGCGATGAAAATCGCCCGCCTGCGCCATGCATCTATTACACTTAATCGTGGCGGCACAAAACGCGAAATAATAATAAGTCAGCACGGAAAACACCATGTGCGGCCGGAACCCACGGCACACGATGCACTTAATAAAATCATTCAAGAAATTCAAAGCAAAGGCGAATCAAAATGAAATTCAAATTGCTGTATTTTGGTGAAATTTTAATAAACCCCAAAAAGCGGGCCCAACATATATCAGACATCCGTATGCAATTTCACCCCCAGTTAAAGAAATTGGTTGAACATCAACCGTGGAATAACCTGACCCAGTATATGGCACCGAATCCGATTAAAAGTCCGGTTACCACCCGTCATATTGGGGGCCTGGATTGGAATCCGATTATAACACCGAAATTAAAATTGATTGCGGAATTAGACATACAAATGTTGCATCCGGAAATATTGGGTGTACCGCGTTCGGACATTGATAATCGCATCAAGACATTGTTTGACGGTCTGCGTTGTCCGCAAAACGAACATGAAATTGGTCAAAATGTTCCACGTGACATCGGGCCAATTTATACCCTGTTGGACGACGACCATTTAATTACAAAAATTTCCGTCAACACCAGCCACCTGTTATCGAATCACATGTTTCATCCAGACCTGGCCACGGCCAGTCCGGATTGTGTTTTTATGATGATTGACGTCAACCTGCGTGTTGCCGAAGGTACTTTGGAAAACCTGCCATTTATGGTATAGTCCGTTTTATTTTCATCATACCCTTTTATTTTCCGTCACCCCGTGGAAACACGGGGTCACGTCGGGGTGGCCAGAGCATTCGAAATAATTTTGGATTTTCTTACCACCTCCCGGCCTGTTGGGCCGTACCCCTCTAACAGAGGAGAACTTAGGGGCCGCGACGGGAACGCATGGACCCCGGCCTGTGCCGGGGTAACGGTTCATTTTGTCGTGGTAACAATGAATAAACGGGTAACGGAAAAATTTTACCCCACGGGATAACACCTGCGTCGTTATTCCGTGGGACATGTTATATTTATTCAACACTGATTTCAATCAGGTCGCCGTATGTACCGGCCTCGTCCGCACCGATAAAGCAATAGATATGACCACCAACCTTGTTCATAAACTCCTGTTGGGCGGCGGTGAACTTGGCACGATTATTTGCCTTCATAATTTGTGCCGTTGTGATACCCGATGCCGCACCAACAATCCCTGCGCCCAATATATCAATCCCGGCACGCGCCAACCCTGACACATCACCACAATAATCGGTAATATCGGTAATATGGTCATTTATACTTTTACATGAAACATATTTACACTCGGAGTCTTTTATCTTACTTTCATCAAGCTTGCTAAGTTCTATAACCTTGCCGTCGGTGTTGTCGTCGGTGTTTGCTTGACAGTGATTACTGCCAACCGGCGTCAACTTCATTCTCATCAACGACTTGCTATTAGAATTTTTTCTAATCAATGAACCACCTGATGCACTAAGTGTATAACCAAGTAAAACCTTGTCATCATTACCCTTGCAACCTGCGGTATGCGCTGCATATCTATCCCACTCCAACTGCTCGCTATAAATTTGGGACTTACAGTCATCTATCTTGGCTGCATTTGTTCCCAACAATCCGCCCAAACCGGTTTTGGTTTGCAACACGTCGGTAATTACACCACCACCAACGCTACCCAATATAGACATACCCGCAACCCCCCATTTCTGTCCCTGGGTCAAACCACCATCCGCGGTTGTACCGGATTTCTTTTCCGCAACAATCGTTGCGATTTCTTCCAAATCAGCCTGTGGAATCCATGAACCACATGTGAACACGTCACCGACCGCGAAATACGCCGTGGACCAATTCTTGGAATTGTTGTTTTCTTGCAGATAACGCTGTAAATCCGGGTCATCTGATTGGATTGTAACACGTGCGCGACAGAACGAACCATACAAATCATTACTTGCCACGAATTCATTTAATTTCAACCCATTAACATTATAATTCTTGGGTACACGGTTACTGCGCAACTTTACCCACATATATGTGCT
>CAMVAR010000036.1 GCA_947165555.1 uncultured Pseudomonadota bacterium
TCGCAGTATTCGTCGTATTGCCCATGCGGCAAATCGTTTCGGGCGTGGTCTGGATGCGCCGGGATTTCAACCAACCGGTTCGCGTGAAATCCGTGACGCCGCCACCGCCATGATTACAATGAAAGAACGCCTGGACAGGTACAATCGCACGCGTACAGACATGTTAAATGCGGTTAGTCATGATTTGAAATCGCCATTGACCCGAATGCGGCTTGCCATTGAAACAGATACGGCAAACAAAACAGAATTATTAACAGATATTGACCGCATGACGGCGATGATAAACGGATACTTATCATTTGCGCGCGGCGAAATGCCAGAGATTGAACAATCGACTGAATTGCCACCAATGCTGGTCCGAATTGCGCGTGATACGGCCCCTGACAAAATCATCAAAACAGATTTTCCGGAAACACCAATCCAATTTTATGCCCGTCCGATGGCATTGGCCCGCGCGTTTAACAACATTATTGAAAATGCGGCACGTTATGCAAAAACGACCATCAAAATCACAGAAATCGACACCCCAACCGACATCCAAATATTAATAGAAGACGATGGTCCCGGTATTCCGGACAATCAAAAATCCGACGCGATTCGTCCGTTTGTACGTCTGGATGATTCACGCGGGCCCCAAACCGGTGGCACCGGACTGGGGTTATCAATTGCAAAAACCGCAATTGAAAATCATGGTGGCCGCATGTTTCTTGAAGACAGTGACCTGGGTGGACTGCGCGTACGTGTAACATTACCAATTTAACAAACACAAATTTATGATGATGGGGGTATTATACTTATGAATTTATACAAATATGTATCTGAACAGTTAAATAAAACATTGGGTTTTTCCGCCCGACTGGAGGTTCCGCGCAATCGGGAATTTGGTGATTTTTCAACAAACGCGGCAATGATTATGGCAAAAAACGCCGGCAAGAATCCGCGCGACATGGCGACTGAAATATTACCGAAAATTCAAAAACTGGACTTTATCGAATCGGCCACAATCGCCGGCCCCGGGTTTATTAATTTAAAATTGCGGAATGATTTTTTATGGCGTGCCGCCCAAACCGCATCCAAAATAACACCGGCCCCGATACCCATGATTATAGACATGGATTATGGCGCATATAACGTTGCAAAATCTTTGCACATTGGTCACATGCGCACATCCATTGTGGGTGATGTTTTGTACCGTTTGGGGCGTGAATTGGGGCATAAAATGATTTCTTATAATCATATTGGTGATTGGGGACGCCCAATGGGACTTGTTATTGCATGGATTGAAAAATTACATCCAGATTGGCCATTTTTTGCGGCAGATTTTGACCCAAATGGCGATTATTCGCAATATACAATCGACCCGCATGAATTAGATACTTATTACCCAAAATCCAGCACATTGGCAAAGCAAGATGAAGAATTTATGGCCCACGCACAAAAAATTACGGCCGAATTACAAAATGGACATGCCGGATATACTGCGCTGTATAACATATTCTTGCCGATTGCATTGGCATCGATGGATAAAACCATTCAATTATTAAATATCGTTCCATTCGACAACGATTTGGGTGAACGTAACGCGGCCAAATACACGGCCCAGGCCGAAAAAATGTTGCGTGACAAAAACCTGCTGGTCCCAAGCGATGGTGCCGAAATAGTTATTGTCAAACGCGACACTGATAACAAACCTATGCCGCCCGTTATGTTTTATAATTCACGTGGTGCGGTTACGTATGATGCAACCGATATCATGGCATTATATTATCGAAAAATCACGGATAATCCCGACCATATAATTTATCTAACCGACAAACGCCAATCATTACATTTCGAACAGTTATTCCGTGTTGCCGAATTATTAAACATGTTTCCGGCGGAATCACTGGAACACATTGGATACGGTACATTAAATGGTCCGGACAACAAACCATTTAAAACCCGCGATGGCAATGTTGCCGAATTGAATGATATAATTGAAATGGTTCAATCGGCGGCCCGCGCCCGTGTACGTGAATCTGGGAAAAACCTGGACGACGAAACGGTAAACAACATTGCATTGGCGGCACTAAAATTCAACGATTTATCGCATGATTTGCGTGCAGATTATATATTTGACCCATCACAAATCACCGCATTCGAAGGTCGCACCGGGCCATATATTCTGTACACGGCGGTTCGGTTAAATTCTGTTTTGCGTCGCGGGGGTGACTTTACAACGCCACACCAAATGGATGATTTGTGTCCAGAAGAACGAAACCTGTTAATGGAATTACTGGATTTTGACAGAACCGTCCAATCGGCGTTTGATAATCGTGCCACCGATTTAATTGCGAACTATGCGTACGACCTGTGTCAATTGGTAAATACATTCTATCATAACTGTCCAATTCTGCGCGAAGATGTGCCGGTGGAAACGCGTGCAATGCGCCTTGGCCTGGTCCGAATTGCCGTTGATGTTTTAAATAAAACATTGAATTTGATGGGGTTAAAAATACCATCTGAAATGTAGATACAAAATAAAAACACGCAATAATAAACTTTGCGTGTTTTTTGCTTGTTAAAAAATTCAAAAATTGATAGAATAGGGCGCAGAGGGAACAATCGCAAGAGATGAGAGTATTTATATTCACATTTTTGTTGTGTTTTTTCGCAACCACACGCCTTTGCGCATTGACATTTTTATGTACAAACCGGGCTGACTACGCATGTAAAGTTTTGAACCTGCAAGATACTAGCATAACACGCGCCAAAAGTTGTAACCAACTTAAATCAATTTCGCAAGATACCATCTTGTATTATAGTCATGATTTAATAAAACAATGTAATTCTTGGGATACAGATATAAAACAAAATAAAAATTGTCCTTATGTTACGTATGAGCATATGGATGATGATAATGGCGAGGGGAAGAATTTTGTATTCTTTTGTATAACAAATCCGAATGTTTTGGTTGCATACACCAGTCAAACCACCACATCTTGGTCTTACGACCAGAAAAAATGTGTGGGAAGTGGCGGAATCTGGACAAACGACACCTGTGATTGTACAAACTTACCTGACACCACAAAGGTTGAGAATGAATGCCTGTGCACAAACAATGACAACCAACAATACTTTGGCAGACTATGGTCTGGATGCAATACATTGGCAGATGGTGTTAAGGCACCAAATGGGCATACAATAATATCTGGATTCGGCGATTATAAGCTTCAGAGTATTGATAAAATAAACAGTTGTTCACCAAGTGGCGGTACGTGGTCGGGCCCCAAAGAAAATACATGTTTATGCAACGGGGAAATTAATCTAGAATTAGACACTAGCGAATATTTCTGCAAATGCAAGGACGGCACACACTATATAGACCCATTAGAGAAATATCGTGGCTGTACAGAAAAAAAAGATATTGTGATATCCGGCACGGTTGTCAATTATACAAACAACACGGCACTAAATGGTGTTCGGGTTTTCGTTGCAAACGATGAATCAATCACCACAACAACCGATACATCTGGTCAATATACCTTAAAGGTGCCGAATAATGCCGACATAACCTTTGCGTTGTCGGGTTATCAACCGCAGACAATAAGTGCAACATATTTAGAAGCAACTAATACACCAATTAGGCTGGTACCGGCACCATATGAAATCGCGGACCACGAAATCACCGAAGGCAACGACGTTGACGATAACGACAATATTACCAATGTTAATAGTAAAACACCAGAACATCAACCAAATACAGATAATAATCAAAGTGATAATGATAAAGCCACTAACCAAACATCAAATTCAGAAATTCCTGATAGATTAAAAGAATCCCAGGCTGCGCTTGATGCGGCACGTGATGCGGAAACCAGTTTGGCGAACCGATTGTTAACGACGGCATCGACGGCCGCGACGGGTGCCGGGGCGATGATGGCGGCATCTGCATTGGCGGAACAAAATGCGGACGCGGATGCCGAACGCGACATGCGCGCATATATTGAAACCATGAAATGCGAATACGGTGGCGGTCAAATTGTAACAATGGGCAACGAAGACGTTACATTACCGGGCGGGAATGAATTACTTACATCTTATAGGGAATACAAACAATTGGCGGATAATTTGAAAACAACCAAAAAGGCATTAAATTTGCGCAGTGGAATAGAGAGCGAGGTTTTATATGACCGTGCGCAATCTGGATTGTATCAGTATGCAAGTGTTGGTAAAACGGGTGGTGGCGAAACATCGGTATATCGTGCATTGACGGATACGGATAGTGCAGACGCACTCGCATGGGCCGAACAAAAAGAAAAATCCGCCAAACAATTAAAGACCGGCGCGATTGTTGCCGGTGCGGGCGTCGCCACCGGCGTTATCGGAAATTACCTGGTCAATGAACGCGGGGAAAAGAATGACACAAACGAAACGGATATTGATGAAATTGCGGCGCGCGCAGGAAACGCCCTTGGGCGAAATCGCAACAATAAGGGTCAACCAGAACAACCACACGCCAGCGCACAAGTGTCACAAACCATTATGATTACATGGCGGAAAATGTTCAAAAACACAAATTCAACCGACATCGATGCGGGTGATGGCAATAACGAATTCGCAATAAGTGTAAACAATATTGTCAAAGCATTGCAGTCTGATACAACCGGCGCTGATACCCAATGTGTAACCGTTCGTTCGCGCCCGAGCAATTTCGCCGAAATATTAACAGCAAAATACAAAGACACATTATTAAAACAATTCACTAAATCCAAAATTGAATATCGTATCAACAATACAGAAATAACAGACACCGCGTGCACGCCCGACGAATGTCCAAACATATATATCAATGTGCGCAATAAACCATGTGGCAAAGATGTGCGGATTCCAAACAACACCAAATTCAAATCAGAAACCGTCACTGTATCCCCGCCCGCAGACCCACAGCCCAATCAACCAGAAGATACTGCATCGACAAGGATTATAAATCAATGGAAACAAGAATTCCGCAACGAACATTATGCGACATATAAAATCACACCAAGCTATGCCACACTGTTTGAATTTATTAAAGATGACACAGAAAATTCCCACTATAAAGCATTAAAGGCAGAATGCGATAAACTGATCGAGGCCGAAGAGCGTTACGATTGGCATATTGCCGGCGACAAAAAAGTCAATATTGGTGACTATGGAACGGTCGTAATCGACAAATATATATGTGATGGATACCATTAAAGAATTTTCTAAAAATTTTATTTATTGCCATCTGGCATTTTTGGTGCTATGATTTTTCCACATAACCAAAAGGAAAGTATTATGTTATTAAAGGGTAAAAAGATTTTAATTACCGGTGTTGCGAACGATTGGTCTATGGCATGGGCAATCGCAAAACGCGCGCACGAAAACGGGGCGGAAATTGCCATGCCGTACGCTATGCCGGTGTTGGAAAAGCGCGTGCGGCCGCTCGCGGAATCTATTGGCGCAAAATTTGTGCAAGAATGCAATGTGCAAAATGATGAGCAAATGGATTCTTTGTTTGCGAATATTGAACGCGAATGGGGGCATTTGGACGGAATGCTGCACGCGATTGCGTTTTCTGATAAAAACGAATTGATGGGACGCTATGCCGACACAACACGCGAAAATTTCAAGAACACAATGGATATTTCCGTTTATTCTTTGGTTGATTTGACGCGTCGTGCATCAAAATTGATGCGGGATGGCGGTTCGATTGTGACACTGACATATTTTGGTGGGGAAAAGTCTGTGCCGAGTTACAATGTTATGGGTGTGGCGAAATCCGCGTTGGATTCATCGGTTCGTTATCTGGCGTCTGATTTGGGTCGCGATAAAATTCGCATCAACGCGATTAGTGCGGGGCCGATTTTAACCCTGGCGTCCAGTGGTGTCGGCGGTATCAAGACCATGTTGCGCCTTAATGCGGAACAAACCCCATTGCGTCGGAATATGACATTGGACGATGTATCGGGTGCGGCACTGTATTTGTTTAGTGACCTGTCGTCCGCCGTGACCGGCGAAGTGCACCATGTGGATTGCGGTTATTCCACAACCGGCATGATGCCAAACGAACTAAAAGACATATTGTTAAAGGCGATGGATAATCAGTAAAAAAAACTAACCCGCAATAGCGGGTTTTTTATTGTAAAAATTTTCATAATTTTTTATAATGGCAATATGAATAAAACACCTGATTTATTTATTCGTGCAGAACACGCGGATTTAATGAAAAAACTAAACGCGTGGGATATTGCGTATCATCAAAATGACGCGCCGATTGTTGATGATGCAACATACGATGCCGCAAAACGCCGCGCATTGGAAATCGAAAGCGAATATCCGGAATTGGCCACTGCCGGGGCATCTGCTCATGTTGGTGCGGCACCATCAACCAAATTCAAAACATATCCGCACAGTGTGCCGATGCTATCAATTTCCGATGTTTTTGATGAACATGATGTTGCAGATTGGTTTAACAAATTATCAACCAAGGATTTATTTATTGAATTAAAGGTTGACGGTGTGTCCTATGCCGCACGGTATGAAAACGGTGTTCTTGTCCGTGCTCTTACACGGGGCAGTGGGGTTGCCGGCGAAGATATTACCGAAAACATAAAAACAATTCCCGATATTCCACAAAAACTTTCGGGTGATTTCCCAGATGTAATAGAGGTTCGTGGCGAAGTTTATATGTTGCGCGATGATTTTATCGCACTAAATGCGTCGGCCACTGAACGGGGCGACAAAGTTTTTGCAAATCCGCGTAATGCGGCTGCAGGTAGTATTAGACAATTAGATTCTAAAATTGCTGCTAAAAGAAATTTATCTTGTTTTATTTACCATTTACCTAACCCAGAAGATTATAATATTTATACGCATGATGATGCCTTAAGATTTATGAAAGAACTTGGGTTTGTGGTTAATCCTAATAATAAAAAAGTAAATAACATAAATGAACTTATGGAATATATAGATTATTGGACCAAAAATAGACCTAAT
>CAMVAR010000037.1 GCA_947165555.1 uncultured Pseudomonadota bacterium
AATTGCTGATTCATTTCCGCCCTCCGACCAATCGTGCGCCAAAAATAACCCAACAAAGTATCGGTGCGAATATTCCGCATATCAGCAACGAAACATTTGTAAGACGTAATTTAACTATGGATGCGCCACAATAAACCGCGGCCAAAATCCAATAAATAACCAATGCCGTAATCATTTCAATACCCCCATTGTTTTTGCTTTGTTTTTGTATGAATAAACAGATTGTTTTTCCACGCCCATGGCGGCGGCAATCTTTGTCGCATCGCCATGAAATTCGTGATAATATTCAAGGAATCGGCTGAATTGCGATTGTTTTTTTGCGGCACGACATTTGTTGCGCTGGTCTTTTTCATTAACGCCCGCCAATTCGGCATCAATCTTTTCAAGTGGATAAATGTTGTTTTTTGCCGCCAATTCCTTGCGCGGGTCCAAAAAGTCCTGCAACGAATCCAGTGAATCAAATTCCGCATCGACCAATTTCAATTTGTGCAGGCGGCGCGAAACCAACCATAATTCGGTTGCCCAACATTTGTTGCCACAATTTCCGCATTCCGTTGGTATTGGGCGGGAATAATCATAGACCCAGTATTCCGACAAATTAAGCCGTTCGGACAACCAAACCGGCGAACCGTCATTGACACTGTTCGTTTTTTCCGAATTGTCGGCAACCGGGGCGGGGTTGGAAACGCCCAGTTTTTCGGTCAAATTGACTTTTTCACGATGTTGAATGTTGGCCGGGGCGGTTTTTGTGACCGCCGGTTTTGCCGTAATTGGTTTAACAACAGACATTGTTGGATCGGTCGTTGTGGCAACTATTTCCATTTTGGCAATAGTTGATTTGTCCAATTCTGCGGCATTTGTCGTGGCAGGATTTAACAAAACATATTGTTTTAGACGATTGCTAAAAATATATATTTCAGATTTTGATAACAAGCCACGTTTTAATGCTTCGCGTTTGTAATTTAATGCGGTCGCACTTGTGACATTCATTATATTGGAAATCTGCGATATATCACCATGAAATTTACGATATAAACCAACAAATTGGTTAATGTTGTTTTCTTTGTTTGTCGTTTGTTTTGAAAAGTCGGTTATTTCTGACATTAATAATTCCGATTTCAAATTAGAATTTACCCACAATGTAAAGGTTGTTGCAATTTCATCAACCAACTTCCATAAATCGTTCAGATTTTCAGTTGTGCTGATTGTATGGTAAGCCAAACCAAGGAATATTTTATGTAAATTATTATTAATTATTTGCATTTGCCCCCCCATTAGTTTATTACATATTATAAACCGTAACAGTTTGGCCCGTGGCACAATGACCGGCGGCTGTTATATGCTGACAACATTCAACCCGGTTAAAAGTTGTATCAACAACACATGATTGTGGTGCGGCGGCAAAAAGATTTGCGCCAATAACGATTCCGATAACGGATGCAATAATTAAAGCGAAAACTGTTTTTTTCATTTGAACCCCCTTTTGTCCTTGTCCGAAGTAAAGTGTAAATTAAAAAATACACATTGTCAAGTGCGTTTCGTAAATTATTAAAAACAGGAAAGAAAGGGGGTTGTAATGATAAAATAAAAACAAAGGTAAAAACAATGCTAAATAATGAACAAATTGTGAATAGAATACGGTTGTTTGCTAAAAACGACGGGTTGGGTACAGATTCAGAAATATGTCGTCGGTGTGGTTTCACTAATCGCGCTCAAATCAATCAAATGTTGAAACTAAAAACCGCCCCACAACTGGATACGCTGGATAAATTTGCGCGCGGCCTGGGCGTGCGGGTTGAGGATTTAATATACAACCGTTCCGACGCCGATATGGAAATGTCGCGTTATTGGGACGAATTGTCCGAATACGAAAAAATGGAAACGATTGTATGGATAAAGATGCAATTACGGGAAAAAAACAAGAAAAAACAATCCGTGGCCGCATAGCACACACGGTCGGCAACATTGTTTATGTGAATTTTACCCTGATTGCGATGGTAATATTTGCGGTGGCGGCATATTGTGCTGGCACGATTGTATAGAACAAAGGGGCAAAATATGGCAAAAAAACAAGATGAAACCACGGTCAATATAACAGTTGATATTTCGCAGCATGTGTTAAATATGCTAGAAAAAGCCAAGGAAAAATCTGCCGGAAATTATAACAAGAATCCATTTCAAGAATTGGATTACGATATTGTGCCAGATAGAATTATTGATATTGAATATATTGATTCAAAAAAACAGGCATCAACCCGGACAGTGACCGCAATGCGCATCAAAGAAGAAAAAAATGGCGATTTGTATTTATCCGGCTTGTGTCATTTGCGTAAACGGATGCGTAGTTTTCGTTATGACAGAATCCAATCAATAACCGAAAACGGGTTAAAACGCAGTGGCGCAGAATGGCTGGCGGATATTGGATTTAATAATTTTCGTGACACACGTGAACATATTGCCCGTGAAAAACTGCGTAAAATTGTTGAAAATATGGACGATGATTCGCTGAATGAATTTATTAAAAACAGCACCGCCGCGGGGGTATAAAATGATAACAGAAACCGTTATAAGTATAGATAGCCCCGAATATATTGAGGCCGAATGGACACCAGACAACGAAATACGAATACTTACCGCACGGGGCGTTTGGATCGTGGTACCCGATTTGGATGAAGCCGTGTTTGCGGAACTATGTAATAACCCGACCCATGAATTTGTTCTGTGGATTCTGGAACATTACAAGTGTTATCCAAACCGTCCGTCCGGTGGTATTCCGCGATAAGTTCCGTTAAATCACATTCAAATTGGTATGTTTTTTTGCACCGGTTAAACAAATACGCATATCGGGTATAGTTTTGGTGTTTGCCACCATGCATTTTATCCCATTTTAACATATTTTTTGCCAATGTGCGACACGCACGATGGTTTTGATAAACAATAATCTTTCTTTGTATCCGTCCCAGAATTTTCATATTTTTGACCCTTTTATTTTTCTTGTGTATTTTTTATTTTACGATTCTGTTTGACTTTTGGTAAAATATAATTTACTATTGTGTCTGAACAAAGTCAAGAGGGAAAGGAAATGGCACACATTAAACCAAATCATGGCGCGATTGATGGCGATATCCTGCGCGGTTTTGTGGAACGTTTGGAACGTTTACACGAACAGCACGATGCGATTAATGCCGACATGTCCGAAATCTATAACGAGGCAAAATCCGCCGGATACGATCCAAAGTTTATTAAAAAAGTCATTAAACTGCGTGCCAGTGACCCAGAAAAAGTTTCCGAATATAACGAATTGTTGAAAATGTACTGCAACGCCATTGGCGTCCAGATGCAATTCGATTTCGGATAAATCGGTTTCCGTCAAACCGGTCCGCACAGTAAGAGAGAAAACAGAATCTGAAATGACGGCGGCGCGACAGAAAGGCGCGGGGAAACCCGCAAAAAACAAACATGTGAATTACAAAACGGTCAAGAACCGCGATGTGATTTACATACAAAAACGGGGTCAAAAACATGGAACACGGGTTCGCAATTATTATGCGCCGTACCAAACGGATTGTCGGATTCGCACCAACGATTGAAATCGCGCGTGCAGGATTAGATGCCGTGGCGGTGCCTTTTCGTCAAAATTATCAAATCATTCCACATGTAACAGGACGGGTGCCGGCAAATGAAAGATAGGGATACAATCATTCATGAAATGCAAATCGCCATGGAACAGTATGACATATTGCCGCCCGGTCACCAGATGAGAACTGTGGTAATGGAAAAAATAAACGCGTTGCGATGGGTTTTAGGTTTGTCACCAATTCGCACACAACCGGGGGGAGAATTAATACGATGATTGGCGGATATACGGCTTTGGTGGAAAAATTATTTATATGCTATTTGCGCGATATGCTGCGCCCACACAAACTGTCTAAATTCAGCATCGGCCTTAATAAACATACCGTTCAAGGCAAATACACATATTACCACGTACGAAACCGTATAAATCGCATAGAAGCAGAAAGATTTTTCACAGAACACAACAAAGATTTCAATATGTGGTGCGATTTGATGAATTGGGAACCAGCTGAAATTTTGCAGATTGTACGAGATTGTGTGGAAAAAAACCAAGACCGTCTGTATGGCAAACGTGCTTTGCAGGCGTATTTCAAATCAAAGGAGGAAATGGATGAGTAAAAAAATAAAAATAACCGATTTGATGCCGTTATTAAAACCAGGATTTGTTGCTATGGATCCCACTGGCGAATGGTACTGGTACGAAATCAAACCTGAAATTGCAAAAGTGTGTGCAGAATGGGTGCAACCAAATGGCACAATGCAGAATTTATCCAATGCTTTCAACATCAAGAAATCAGATTCAGAATGGGAAAAATCTTTAATAAAGGTAAAATAAAATGATAGACGCAATGTATAATGCTGTTTTGACACCAAAGATAAGATATCACGATAAATTATCACCGGTCGCCAAACTTATATTCTGTGAAATGACAGCGTGTGTTGATGAAAATCAGATGATGGATGATGATCCAGAATACTTTGCCAAAGAACTACATATACCGATATCAGACGTAAACAAGGCGTATGCTGAATTATTAAAACACAGCCTCATCTTTAAACGCCAAGGGATGATATGGGTCAATTTATAAAACACACAGGGTCAAAACAAACATGAAATACAAAAAAGCATATTATACCGTCACACCATCCCATCTGTTGGAAGACATTCGTTTAACATCCACAGCAAGGGTTGTTTATGGGATTGTTGAAAACCTTACCCATAAAACTGGTGTATGTTTCGCATCAAACGATTATATTCTGGGTGCTCTGGGTTTCTGCGGCGAAAGGACATTGCAACGTGCGCTGGCATTATTGGAAGAATGTGGATACATAAAACGCGACATAATTACCGACCGCGGCAATCAAAACGAACGCAAAATAACCCTTTCAGATGATTGGAAAATGGTTCAAAAACCACAGGGGGGTGGTGACAAAAATGACACCGGGGTGGTGACAAAAATGTCGTCCCTTTATAATAATGATGAAAAACAAAGTAATAAAAAATATATTCTTACAACGCGTGCGCGTGTAGATGAATTATTTGAAAAGTTATGGGATGCATATCCAAAGACCAGACGTGGATCAAAGCAAAAAGCGTACGACAGCTTTGTACATTTGGTCTGTGCCGACCGGATTGCCCCGGAACAAATACTGGCAAAGATACCTGAATACGTTAATTCGTCCGAAGTCGCCGATAAAGGCATGGTCCAATACCTGTATCGTTGGTTGGAAAACCGCGGGTACGAGGCCGAATATAAACCGGCAACCAAGAAAAAAGCTGAACCAGAAGAAAATATGCCAATAACAATGCCAGCCATTGGGGTTAAAGGCTGTGAAATATGGACCAAACATAACCTGCGATTCAGAAACAAAAATCATCTGTGGTCATCAATGTTGCGTCACACGATGGATGATTATTACAGGATGTCCACGGCAGATTATATAATCCTGCGAAACATCCAAATCGCTGGCAATATGGGTGAAGAAATAGCCAAAGTTATTTATTTCCTGGGCAACGGCGGGGACATCAAAGCACTGGAACAAGCGTTTGTGCATCAATGGTGGCGACAGAACGCATATTTGGCACTGCACAAAGGCACAAGCACCCTGGAAGAAAAACGCGCAGAGTGGCAGGAATTATGCAAAGAAATCGGTATGACTGAATACATTGACCACAATCCAACAGATGATTTCAAACGCATGGATGAATTCTATAAACGCATGGGGTGGAAATAATGTTAGCGCAAAAGATGAATATAACAATAAAAGGCCCAGACCTTTCAAAGTACATTGATGATTTGTCGTGGAAACAGATTCCGTTTGCAATGTCCAAAGCACTGAATGATCTGGGCAGAATGATTGGTTCAAAATTGGTCACGGTTTCTGGGCAAAAATTCAATATACGTGCTGCATGGTCGCGCAGATACAAAACCGGATCAACCAGTGCCGGTCCACAATACAGAACTGATGCGGCCGCATATTTCAGCACACAAATATCAAAAAAAGTACCACTGGAAGATATGAAAATCAAAATTGCCACGCCATCATGGCAAATACATCAGCAATCTGATGATAATTCATCTGCACGTACACCGGAATATGTCACAATGCAAAACGACCGTGGCAACAAAATTAAATATATCGCAATACCAATCATGAACAATGTCAAATACGGTGGCAACGGTAAACTGCGCCCGAATGCACAACATTTAATGAATAACCCAATTAAAAATCGTGTATTCATCCTTGATGGCAAAGCAAATGGCAATAAAGTGCTGTTTCAACGGTATGGCAATGGCCCAAACGATTATCGCGCACTGTACGTGCTTGTAGAATCCGTTCAAATCAATCCAAAATTCAATTTCACCAAAGTGGTCGAAGATACCGTCAACAAGATGTTTGACGACCTGTTCGACAAAGCAATGACGGAGGCAATGGCAACCGCCAAAGTATAACCCAGAACAGCGACAGAACACTATATGCGCGACCATAGGTTCTGTCGAAACCCTTATCCACTGCGGGTCACGCGAGACGCGATGAAAATCTAGTTAGTGGGGTGAACAAAATTGGTGAACGGTAGAGAACGATACAGAACGGCAAGAGAACAGATAAAAGTTGACAAAAAATAAACATAAAGGGAACGAAATGGAAAAAATATCAGAAAAAATACAAAAACAATTGGAATCGTTGGAAATTGTAATTAAAAACGTGACCGACATTAAACCGGACCCGGAAAATCCCAAAGACCATTCGG
>CAMVAR010000038.1 GCA_947165555.1 uncultured Pseudomonadota bacterium
CATATACGCAATGTATGTCGCCACAAAAACAATCCCACCCACGCGGTTCAGTTTTGATTTATGGGCCGTAAATATCATCAACATAATAATCGCGACCAGTGCGATTAGTGCATCGGTTACAAATGTCGTTGCGAATGGCAATGGGTGAATAATCGCCGCCCCACCCAACACGAACAAGATATTAAATATGTTCGAACCGACAATATTGCCAACGGCCATGTCATATTCGTGTCGCATTGCCCCGGCAACACACACGACCAATGTTAATCCAATAACGCGTTCGGACACACCAATGCGTGCGGCGATTTCCATCGCAGAATCCACGACCAAATCACTGCCCCAAATCAGAGCGACAATTCCGGCAATAATCAAAGTAATAGTTTCCCATATCGGCATTTTCTGAATTGGGACCGGCGTATCATCGGACCGTACGGCCATGATAATTGTGTATAAAATAAACGCAAAAAACAGAATCAAAAAAATCGCCGCCATTGCGCGTGATATCATTCCAAACCACATCCCGCCCAGGCACAGCATTAATGTAATCATTCCAACAAATGGTATTTCATATCGTTTGGTGTTCTTGTGAACCATTGGCGCCCCAATAATCGCGGTTAGCCCCAATATTAAAAATATGTTTGTAATATTACTGCCAATAACGTTGCCGATTGATACGCCGTCGGAACCTTTTAGTGCGGCGGCGATACTGATTGCGGCCTCTGGCGCACTGGTTCCGATTGCAACCAGTGTTGTTCCGATTATGATTGCAGGTATGCCAAATTTTTTTGCGATTGTCGCGGCGGAATCGACAAACGCCCCTGCGCCGCGAACCAACAATACGAATCCTACAATCAACAATATAACATCAATCAACATGACATTAAATATACCATAAAAATATTTTGATTTGAATGATTTTTATGGTACAATGATTGCAAACTTAATAAGCCATGGGGGATATATATGCCTGCTGATAGTCGTACAAACAACAATTTGAACTATATGCCGATGACATCGGATGATTTAACAATAAGTTTTGCAAAACGCCTTGTTCGTGCCTATGTCGATGATGATGTAAGATTGATTGGTACCATTTCGGCCGAAAACGCCCAATCGCTGAATGATTTGGACGTTATAAACAAGATTATAGAAGATATTCCGGACATGTCGCCAGATATACGTGCGCGTTTTTGTGTGGCGTTTGTGTTGGACAGAAATAACCCCGAACGTCGTTCCGATGGCGAATTGGATTTGACCAATGTTCCGCCGCGTATTTTGGCGGATGCCTATACGGAATTTATTGCCCGTGGCGATACCGATATGGCCAATAAAATGGTTGGGCATATCGATGATATGATTGCCGGTTTTATGAATTCAGGTGGTATGATTGATGGTGAAAAATTGGTTAATACGAACAATATTGCCGACCTGTACGATGGATATTCGAAATTGTTCACGGCCCGCATGGCGACGTTGGATGAAAATAACCCGGATGATGCACGGTATATGACGCGTATTCGTGCCGAACAGGAACGCATTGACGGTATTGTTGCCGAATTTGATGCGCATTGGGGGTTGGATTCTGTTGATGGGAAAAATATTCGCGAAATCGAAGCGCGCTATGATTCTTTGATGGATGCGTTAAACCGTGCCGAATTGACCGAAGGTCAAAAACAACTTGTTTCGAAATATAAATTCTTGGATGCCGACGGTAATGTTATCCCCCAGTTTATTGATGAAAATGGTGCGCCGATTGCGGATTATGTGACCGGTGCGCGAATCGATAAAGCCGGACGTCTTGCGACGGTTGTGGATTTGACGCGGCATGATATTGCCAAACGTATGGCGGCAACCGACCAAGAAATTGATGAAAATCAGTTAGAGATTGAATTAAATGAACAGGTTCCGTTTAAATTATACGAAATTGATACGGCGGACAAATTGGTGAATGCGGCGATTGATAATCCAGATGCGTTTATGGATGCAAATAGTCGCGATGCGTTTGTTGCCGAATTGGCCAACACCGGGGGCCGGGTGTCTGATGTCGGGTATAATGCCGCGTTGGATGCCCATGCGAATGCCACGGGGGGTTGGGGCGCACGGTTAAAATCTAAATTGGCCGGCGTCAAAAAAGGTGGCCTGTGGGCCAAGGTGTTTGCCCCATTGCGTCGTGTGGACCGTTTGGCGAATGTACGTGTCACCGGGGCGGCGGTTGATAAACGTCAAAAACGTATCGAATATTTTACCCGTATTTTAAAGGGTTTTGCCAGTGCGTTTGTGGCCAGTGCGCTTATTACAACAATTGCGACGGCTGCCGCCGCGTTGGCGGGTGTATCCGTGGCAATGTCGGTCGCGGCGATTGGTGTGATGTTGGCCATTGGTCTTGGTGTGGCCCAGGTTATGCGTTGGCGTCGGGCCCAGCGGGATGCCGGTTTGCCCACTGATATACATGCGTTTTTGGCGGATAAACGTCTGGTTACATCGTTGGGTGTGTCGGCGATTGCCGTTGCGGCGATGTGCTTTGGTGCGGCGGGTATGGCCACGGCGGCGATGTCATTGGGCTAGGGTGCGTTGGCGATTGGTGGCGGCAAAAACGCAATTGAAACATTCCGCGATGCGCGCCGTACAAATATGTCGCGGGCGGCATCGATTGCATGGGCGATTGCAAATGCCGGTGCGGTTATCGCGGGCGGTTTTGCGGGACGTGCCGTTGCCAACATGGGCATAGATATGTTTAATCGTGCGCATCCGGAAAATCGCGTATTCCAAAACGAAGAACATCGGACCATTAACACTGAACGCGCGGTTACACGTGATGTTGAATACACGCGTATGGAGTATACGGATGAGGCATTAAGAAATTCTGAACGCATTGCTAAAATGTGGTATCGTGATAATCCGGATTTGTTGCAACAACGTGTCGACACCATAAACACGTATAATGCCGAACATGGAACCAATATTGACCCGTATCGCGCAATTATGATAAATGGTGACGCGGGCGGTCAAACGTTTGATAATATGCGTCTGCATGTGAACAACAGCCATATTGACCCAAATGTGAACGATGTGTACAGTGGTGGTAATCATCGTGTTTTAACAAACGCGTGGGGGCGCGCAAATGGTTTTTCAGCGGATGAGTTAAATGCCGCCCGTAATTTGTTTAATGCCGATGGCACAATAAATTCGCGTGGATTTGATGTTATTGGACGTATGGATGGGTTAATCAGTGATAATAATAGCGTGGGATATGTGTCGGGGCGTCCGGTACAAACCGATGGCTATTTCCGTCCAAATGACCCGGCCGGTTGGACAACATATACCGGCGGTAATCCTGCAATGACGGAACATACGTATGTTACAACTGAAACCGTTATGGAACCAACCACCGAAACCATAACGGAATATACCCGCGCGAACGGGGATGGTATGGCGGCATTTGGAAACTATAATCCGCGTGAACGCAAAACCACACTGCGTGAACGGTTGGGCATACCGTATGGATGGCGTCGTCGTCATGAAACAGAACCAACGCCGGAAATTATCCCGGCACCGGAATTTGATGATATCAATGGGCCAATGCCGAATGATGGGGACAAAAACTTTGAAACCCCAGATTTAAGCCAAGGGTCAGAAAACAGACCGGAAAATCCATTTGACTTTGTGCCGGTCAATCCGATTGTTGATGATGAAAATCACAAAAATCCGGATGATGATATCTTTGTGGCCCCGATTGATGAACATAAATCGGTTGATGACACATTGGTTTTACCGGGTGCGCATGGGCCACGTTTATTGCCGGCCGGTAATTGGGTCAAAGATGCCCCGGAACCGGTGTTTGCCGTGCATTATTCTGATGCCAAGGCATATAATGATTTAACAAAAAATATTGTTCGTGAACAGTCCAAGTCACATCCGAACCAGAAAAAATTGACGCGCCTGAAACAGGAACAAATGGAATTGTATAACGAATTGGGCCGTCCGGATATGTTGGAATTTGACCGTGCCCGTGTCGCGGCATATAACCGGCATGCGGTGGCTCAAAAAATGGCCGAATTGGAACGGTTGTCGGCGAATCGCCCGGACACCAGTCGTGGTGCAACCAGGTTTGATATCAAGGATTGGAATCGTGCCAAGAGTGTATTAGAGCGCGAAATTGCCGAACTGGGCGGTGCGGGTATTTTGGATACATCGCATTTGCGCTTTGCCGAACCAATTAAAAGCGATAGCCGTAAACACAAAGAAGAACGCTGGGCGCGTTTGGATGCGGAAAAGGCCGAACGTGACGCGGTCGCGGCGGAACGGGTATCAAAACCGCGTGCGAAAGACACGGAACGTATTGAAAATACGGAAATGCCAGGGGTTAAACTATCGGATTTGCGTAATCCGTTCGAATTTAATACCGGTATTCCACACACCGAACGCATGTATCGTCGTGATGCGTTAACGGATTTGTCTAATCACACGGTGCCACGGGTTGATGTGGCCGAAATGTCGCGTCCGCGTACCCCGATAATGGAAACGCCCGACGCAACCGTGCCGGTGGATGAATCCGTAAAACCGTTGCCAAATCCGTTTGATTTGGTCAATACACCGACGGTGGAAACGCCTGTCACAACCGCGCCGGTGGACAAACCCGAAAAACCGTTGCCAAATCCGTTTGATTTGACCAATACACCGAACCCGATTTCGACCAAAGAGCAATCGGCGGAACAGCCCAAGGCACGCAATGGATTCTGGGGGCGGGTGTTGGACCGTGCATCGGACTTGATAAAAAAGACGGGCGTGGGTCGTAAATATTTTGTCCCAGAATCGCTTAAAACATTGGCAAAGACGCCGAATTTGTTCCAAGAAGAGATTATGAAAATTCGTGATGTGCCGGTACGTATCGTTAACTTGGATGGACACGGGGCGTATCTGACCCAAAATAATGACCGTCCCATTGTTGTGGTCGAAGTGGATGGGAAACGTTTTCTATACGCGCTTATAACCGGATACGAACAATATTCATCACAAAATACTGGTCATTGGGAACCCGTGTACGCCTTTACAGACGACGGATATTTGTGTGATTCCGATGTGGCCAGCGCCGGCCAGGATGCGTGGGACATTGCCGCGGCATTGGATGACAAAATCGGCGATATCAGAAATTATTCTGACGAATACCTGACACGAATTCGCAATGAGGCGGGATTGGACGGATTTGTTGGCGGTGCCGACGCGGTATCTGCAATCGATTTTGAGCATATTGTTCAACGCATACATAATGAAGAGCAGGGCGATAGTCGAATATGGGGAAAATATCAAAACATGTATAAAGTCGGAATCAACGATGTCAACCGTTTCTTTAATAAGCTTGGAACCAACGAATGGTGGCGTAAAAATACCGGATTACGCGGATGGTTAAGCGATAAATTCGGGCGTAAGTAAAACGGTGCGGGATTTTTCCCGCACTTTTTTAAAATAAATATGTTTTTTATTGTTTAAAATTATGATATAATACCGAACATGAGAAAAGGTGTTTTTGGTTTAATCGTATGCATTTCGGCGTTGAACGTCGCGCCGGTGTTGGCGAATTGGCAATATTCCGGTGAATATACGTACGACATGAATGAATATGATTCTGGCGAACGGATAAGTGTATCGGTACGCGGTGGCGCAACCTATGCGTTCGCAAAAATGCACAATGACACATCAATTGTATTCGCGTATTGTGTAAATTCCGGTACCGGTGAAATTCAGGAATGGGGCGGTGCATGTCCGTCGGGCTTTGAATATGCGACGGCCGACCTGGGTGGATTGGGACTTGGTAAAATGTCCCAGATTAATTTTGCCGCGGGGGCCAGTATTGGTTGGGTTTTGCCCAATACACCACAATGGCGTCTGGAATTGGGATGGGACCGTTTTTCTGATTCGGACTATAATGAAACACCACTATTCCGTGGCGATATTATGTTAAGCAATGGTGAAACAATTTCAAACTTTGATATTGGTGGGGTTCAATCAACGATGGCGACCGATATTATTAGCGCGATGATATTTTACGACTTTTTTACCGGCACTGTAAAGCCAGCGCATAGCGTAATACCATACGTTGGTTTGGGGTTTGGATATGGCGATACAAAAACAGTAATGAATTTTTACGATAATACGGGCGATTTATCCAGTTTCAATATTTTACAACAGTTTGGCGAATATAACGGTGCGGCCATTGATTTTTATAAATCTACGACAACAACAACGAATATCGCGGCGGTTGCGGCATTGGGATTTTCATTTGGTATAAATCGGTATTTGTTTGTGGATATGGGCGCGCGTATTTCGTATTTGCCACGGGTAAAGTATCAATTGGTCAATTCTGACGATAGTCGTCGCATGGATTGGTTTAGTGCCAAAAATTTGATATATACCAACGTCATGTTGGGATTACGTATGGAATTTTAGTGTGGTGCTTTCACCATCTATTTTATTGTGCCAACCCCATATTTGCCGCGATTTATTGGACGATAAGATAATGCCTCGGCTAAATCAGGCATTTCTATGTTTTCTGCACCGCGCAAATCGGCAATTGTACGCGCGACACGTTTGATACGGTTGTATCCGCGTGCCGACATTCCCATCTTTTCCGCCGCCATATTTAAAAAGTTTGTTAATTCGTCATTTAATTTAACATATTTTTCTAAATCTGCGCCGTCAAGTAATGCGTTAACATAACCTTGACGTGAAATCTGGCGATTGTGGGCCGCAATTACGCGTGAACGAATTGTTGCACTGGATTCGGACGGGGTATTATCAATTTTATTCATTTCCCACGGA
>CAMVAR010000039.1 GCA_947165555.1 uncultured Pseudomonadota bacterium
TGGTTGATTTTAAACCTTGGTTTAAATTGTACCACCAATATGTAAATAAAACCCGACAAATCCGGGATGAATATAATTACAACACAAAAAGGCGCAGATTTTTCTGCGCCCATATTTTCCATAAATACAATTTACCAAATATTCTCATAAAACACAGAACGAAATGCCTGGGACGTTTTTACCATATCAGCACATTTGGCGGCACAATTTGATGCACAGTCGGCATCACTGCCATACGCATTTGCAAAAACCCAGTCACCAACCAATGGCGATTTCATTGAACACCAGCAATTTATACCTTCGTCACTGATTGATGTAGACAAATCTTTGTTTGCCACATTTACCGTCCCAGAAATTTCATTACACGCACCAATACCACGCACATACTTTTTATTTTTTGTCGATGTATAGTAATCAAAATTTACCTGAAAACTTTTATTTTCACCGGTTTCAACCGATGTACCATCGCGTTCCCGCAATAACATCGCCACAAACGAATCATCACGCAGACACATTGTAACCGCACCGGCACATAACGGCAAAAACAACAAGCCCACAAACAAAAATACTTTTAATCCTTTCATTTTATTTACCCCCCTGATATAATTTTTTTTACCACGAACCTTCGTAAAATGCGGTCCTGAACGTTACATCAATTTGCACGTTGTCCGCACATTTCTGGGCACAGCCCGACGCACAGGCCGTATCATCGTCATATTCCATCGCATAAACGAAATAGCCAGACAATGGTGACGTCATCCTGCACCAGCAATTTACACCCGTCGCCGCGATGGCGGTTTCATTATCTGTATCCAATTCTTTGTCCACAACATTCACCGTTCCGGCCACATCATTACACGTCCCCATACCACGAACATACTTTTTGTTTTTTGTTGATGTATAGTAATCAAAATTTACCTGAAAATTTTTATTTTCACTGGTTTCAACCGATGTACCATCACGGTCACGCAACAACATTACCACAAACGAATCGTCACGCAGGCACATTGTAACCGCACCAACCGATGAAACAATTCCCAACACACAAAATGTAAAAATGCCGAAAATCTTGTTCATACTAATCCACCCCATGATAAATATTGTTATCTGAATCGCGCACATTCAACGCATCATCATCTGCACCTGGCAACATGTTCAAATAACATACATCGCCGTTGTCGAAACCGAAATTCAACGCCTTGTCTGTTATTTTATCTCTATAAATTGGCCACGATAATTGTTGATTGTCATATCTTGCACGTAACGTTGTTACGCCGGCATTACACAAACGCTGGGGGGTGCATACGGATGCCATATCATCACCCATATACTTACGACACAAATCCACGTCATTATTAAAATCGGAATATCCAACAAAACTTGTTCCTTCGGCCCCACAGGCTTCATCAAACGGTCGCAAGAACGACGTTGCCGGATTTGTCGTATGGTAATTTGTCGGACAATCCGACACCGGGTAATTTGCACACCCCGTTGCGGTTGGATACTGCGTCGGACCACACTTGGCGGTTACCTTAGACATCAGGTATAAAATATCCTGACGGCTAACATATTCTTCATATCCAGACAAACATTCACCATGATATGTCATATCAAATGTTTTATACGAATTCGATAATGATTCGGCATAAAATCCGGAATCGCATCCGCCGGTGGCATACGACTTGCACGTATTATTGTGCCAATACTGACCAACCCCACATCCATTGGAATCACGTGTTTGATACATAAATGCCCTGTCAATTGGAAACGCGGTGTATCCAGACAAACATTCACCCATTGTTGTACCAACAATTGTATTAACCGGAACATTTGTCGTTACCGGAATATAATATCCATTTTCACATGTTGCGGCCGCCAGGTTCCGACCAACGATACATATAATCAAAACCAATAAATATTTCCTTAACATACATTCCCCCGGGATTGTTCAAACCCACAAAATTCTTCGCAAATTGTATCACCGATTAAGAATAAACGCAAGTGTTTTATACGCATCACATTACAAGATATGGCGTTTGCCGTTGACATCGGCGGCACTGACAATACCTTCTTCTTCCATTCTTTCCATTAAACTGGCGGCCTGGTTATAGCCAATACGCAAACGACGTTGTATGTATGATGTCGTTGGTTTTTTATCACGCAAAACATACTCTTTGGCCTGGGCATACAAATCTTCATCTTTATTCCCACTGTTGCCCGCCGCCACCGCAACCGTACCGGCGCCACCTTCGCCATCGGCGGTAACACCATCAACATATTGTGGCGCACCCTGGGCCCGCAAAAAATCCCCTATGCGTTGTAATTCGTCGTTATCAATCAATGCGGCATGTATACGCACCGGCACACGTCCGGCCTCGCTAAACAACATATCACCTTTGTCTAATAAATTTTCGGCACCTTTTTCACCCAATGACGTCATAGAATCAACCATACTGCGCGCCTGGAAAGAAATACGCGTTGGGAAATTCGCCTTGATAACACCGGTAATAATTGTCGCGTCCGGACGTTGCGTCGCCATAACCAGGTGAATACCAGCGGCACGTGCCTTTTGCGCAATACGTTGGACACAGGCCTCGACCTCTTTACGGGCAACGCCCATCAAATCTGCGACCTCGTCAATAATTATGACAATATACGACATATCCGACAAATCAACCGCCTGGGTTTCAAATAATAATTCACCGGTCTCTGGGTCGGTACCAACTGGAACCTGACGCGTAACGGTTTCACCGGCGGCACGTTTTTTTGCAACCGTATCATTATATTGTTCAATATTTTGCGCATTCAAAATCTGTAATTGCTTATACCGGTCATCCATTTCGCGCACCGCCCATTTCAGCGCATTTACCGCCGGCACCGGGTCCAGCTTTACAATTGGTGTTATCAAATGTGGAATGTCATCCCAAAATCCAAAATCAACACCTTTTGGGTCAATAATCATCAATTTGCATTTGTCTGGACTAAAATGATAAACAATTGACGTAATAATCGATTGCACAAACACAGATTTCCCCGTACCAGTACGCCCTGCAACCAACATATGCGGCATTTTCGCCAAATCAAAATACATCGGATTGCCGCCAATATCAACACCCAATGCCAACGGTATTTTATATTTAGAATTTACAAACGCATCGTTTTCAACCAAGCCCCTAAACCGCACAACTTGACGACTAAGGTTGACCATTTCCACACCGATTAATTCTGTACGCGGAATATGCGCAATACGAATACGTTCGGTTGCCATGGCACGTGTCATATCACTGACCGTTTTGTTAACATCAACCATCTTGGTACCACTATCCGGCTTAAACTCGTACAATGTAACAATCGGCCCCGGTCGTATTCCTGTAACATGGCCATTAACCTTGTATTCGGCAAAGTGCGTTTCCAACAATGACGCCTGGCGTTTTAATTCGGGGGTAACAACATTTTTACCAAAATTAGATTGTTCCAAAAATTCCGGGTCTGGCAATTCATATTCATGCACTTCACCGTTATCATAGGTCGTATCACCTTGTACATCAATGCGCCGCCGGGTTGACCGCCGTTTGGTTTTTGCGGTGGTTGATTTTATAACATCTTCGGATTCTTCTTCTGTATCTTCTTCTGCGTCATCTTGTTCATCTGGCTCTTCACCCGACAATGGTTTAGCCAAATGAAACGCGCTTAAAATCCACCGCAACACACGATAAAAATTTCGCCACACCATCCCTATATCAGACCATGTTATATGCAATAGCACGCCACCAAGAACCAAAAACACCGCAATACAACATGCCCCAACCAACACCGATGATATACCCATAATTCCATACAAATCAGATGCTGCAATCGCCCCCAACATTCCACCAAATGTTCCACGTGGTGCAATAATACCAAAACCCGCCGCCCCAACACAAACAGCAACAAATCCACGCAGAAAATTATATTCTGGCAATGCAACATCGTCTTCGCCCCGCCCCCGCAACATGCACATGCCGCACCGTACAACACACAACAGCAAAAACAGCCCCGGCACAAACCCAACGGCATAGCGCAACAATCCAACCATGTTACCAATTAATCCCTGGGTTCCAAAATTACTGGCCGTTAAAACACCATCTAAATATGGATTATAAAACAAATATGCGATAAGCAATACAATCCCTATTGCCAATACAACAACACCACATATCTTAACAGATATATTTTTTAATGCCCCCGAAACACTTTCGGGTAAAAATCTAGATTGTCTTTCCATACGCGCCATTGTATCACAAATTTATACAAAATAACAGTCCCCAAAATTTATTTTGCACGTTGCATCATCAGGGCCCGTACCAGATTTGCACAAACCACCCCAATAAACGCACCTAAAATCACATCCGACGGCCAATGCGCACCCGCACATATACGCGACACCCCAATTACAATCGCCAATGACCAATAAAACCAACGCGCCCGTGGGGCCAACATTCCAATCATGGTCAAACCCGCAAATGATACCATCGTATGCCCCGACGGCATAGAATTATACAACCAATCAACCGACGGTGGAAAGAACCCGTAAATATGCGCCAGTCCATCATAAAACAACACCGGTCGTGCACGACCAATTAATACCTTGGCAATGCCGCCTATGCCGGCCGATAACAATACTGCACAAAAGACCCAGAACGCATAACTGGACCGCACCTTGGCATACACATTCAACAAACCACCCGAATTTTCACGCAACAATTTACGTATATAAAAAACAATAACAACAAAAAATGACACACAAATCCATACCTTGGCCCCCAAAATACCCGCCATCACATGCCATATTTTCCAATTAAATTGTCGCAGAAAATTTGCAACCGGAATATCAAACCAAAAAACCCCGGCAAAAACCAAGGCGACGATGCACAATGTTGCCAACAACAACCGCCCCCATTTTAACACCCCATTTTTAATAAAACACATCTTATAATCCTTCTGATATATTAAGCAGTCTGTTATAAACCGTACCATCGGTCAATAACTTAACCGCAACCGATAACGACACGGCGTCTTCATCGGTGCCACTTGTAATTGTGGGGCAACCACGACGCACGGATTCGGGTGCAACATCCGGTTCGGCATTAAAATCACGCGCCCGAAAATCATTATTAACAACATTCAAGAAAAACGCATTTTGTTGCCCAGATGTACGAATATTTGACAAACACACAACCGGAAATACACCACGCCCATCAATTTTACGCCCCTTTCCGGTTTTAATAGAGTTATTCATAACTTCTAACATACCACCATCTTGTAAATCCAACTGGGTTGCAATACGGGCATTTCCCGCGGTTGGTGTTCCAATCAGAACACCACGGCCATTTTCATAAAACGCGGTTGCAATTGCTTCGGCGGTACCACGTGTGGTATTTGACACAATAAGCACAACCGGCGCGCCTGTTAACGCATCACCGGCCGGTACGACCTCTAATTCGGCACCGGCGGTCTGGACAATACGCATTACCGGCCGCGCACCCAAAAAGAGCCCCGCTAATTTTGCCGCGGCCCTTTCATCGTCACCAGATGCGGTTCGCAAATCTAAAATAATACCGGATAAATTCGTATGTTTATTCAATGCCTCGGCAATAATAGCAACGGCATTATCAGAAACCTTGTTCACAATAATTTCCATAATACCACCATTGTTATCGTCCAGAAACACAATATCCGCATCCGCCACAACCATTGTTGCCCGACGCACAACAACACGACGCGCCCCAGCCGGTGTCGCCAAACCCAATTTTAATGTCCCCGAATTAAAACCTGACATCATTGATGCCATTGTTGCATCATCAATTTGCGGAACCGGCACACCATTAATTTCAACAATTAAATCACCCGGCGATACCCCCGCCATGTCCGCCGGCGCCCCCTTGTAAATACCGGTTACACGAAAATTTCCGTCTTGTTCGCGTGCGCCTTCGATACCAACAATTGTCAACAATCGACCATCGTGCAAAATTTCATCACTTTTCGAATAAACATATCGACCATTTTCATCTATGCCCCGCATTAAACTGTCTACGACGGCCCGATATATTTCAACCATATTTGCGGCATTCAATGTTGCATCACGTTCACGAATTTTCAAAACCAACGCGGTGGTAATTTCACCAAACGCATGCCAATCACGTGGGGCCGGCCGCGGATAATTTGCAATAATCGAATCACGCCAAACCAATACCACACGTTCATCGGTCGCGGCAATGTGCGCATTCGAATTCAAATTTTCCAGACTTTCAATCGCAACGTTAATATTTTTACCCCCCCATTGTACCCCATCCAGTTTTTCATAGATATCGGCAAAACCTTTGGACATTTCAACAACGTTTATCCCATTTTGCACCGTTTCATTATCAAAAAACAAACTGTCAGCCATCGCCCCACGCACAATCGTGGCCACCGCAAAGCACAATCCGAAAATAAATTTTACCGCCATTCTCATCTTTCCCCCCCCAGATGGTACACAGACGTACCGCACATTGGTTCTAATATTTTGTTTCACGTAAATTAAAGTGATACAAAATAACATTAGAAATATAGATACTGGTCAATGTTCCCATTATCACCGAAAACGTCATCGCAAT
>CAMVAR010000040.1 GCA_947165555.1 uncultured Pseudomonadota bacterium
CGTTGAAACTGATTTTGGATATATATAAACAATTCGGATTTGATGATGTTAAGATATATCTGTCGACCCGCCCAGAAAAACGTATCGGTTCGGATGAAATTTGGGATTTGTGTGAAAAATCGTTATCAAATGCCTTGACGGCCCATGGGTACGATTTTCAAATAAATCCGGGCGAAGGTGCGTTTTATGGGCCGAAATTAGAATTCATATTACGTGATGCAATTGGCCGTGAATGGCAATGTGGCACGATTCAGGTTGATATGAATCTGCCGGAACGCTTTGATATTTCATATATCGGTGAAGATGGGGAAAAGCATCGTCCGGTGATGTTGCATCGTGCATTATTTGGTTCGATTGAACGCTTTATGGGGATATTAATTGAAAATCACGCGGGTAATTTGCCGCTGTGGCTGTCGCCGGAACCGGTGGTTGTTGTACCGATTTCGGAAAAGCATCGTGAATATGCCGAACGTGTGGTCGCAGATTTGCGCGCGGCGGGAATCTATGCACGTGCCGATTTGCGTGACGAAAAGGTTAATTACAAAGTTCGCGAATTGTCTGTGGCGAAAACGCCGATTATCGCCGTCGTTGGTGAAAAAGAATCGGCAGATAAAACGGTTGCATTGCGCAGATTGGGCGTGGAAAAACAGGAAGTCGTCGCATTGGATGAATTTGTAAAGCAAATGCAAGATGCGATAAAATTACCGTTATAATCATTAAATGTCATCCCGGACAACCCGGGATGACAAGAGAAAAAAAAGGAAAGCGTATGAAAAAAATAATCTTGATTGTTGCGTTGTTGGCACCGGTCGTGTTGGCGGCGTGTTCGGGGACCTGTGAAACCGAACCGATTGTCGAACAAAATCATAAACTGATTGTGCCACCAAATTTTGGGGCGCGGCCTGCAAAATAAATTTGTGATATGACTTTTTTATGGTATAATATATCCATCAAAAGGGAGAGTCATAATGAATAATGATGAAAATTTAGATTTATTGGATTTGGGCGATGAAAATGCCGGTGTTGATGATACTTTGCCGGATGCGGCACCGTATGTTGCCGGTCGTCCGCATCGTCCATGGTTGCTTATACTGATTGGGTTGGCAATTGTTGTGTTGGCGGTGTTTATTATTGTTCGTGTTGTGGACAGTAATTCTTCGTCGTCCCGCGAAATTGATTTGGATGGCCCGGTTGCGGCGGTCCAAGAAGAACCGGCACCCGTGGTATCGGATACATTAAATGTGCCGGATGCGCGTCCGGTTCCGGTTCAGACCGCACCTGTGCCGCAACCGGCGGTTCAGACCGCGTCCACTGTTCGACCAGAACCCGCGCCGCAACCGGTTGCACAGCCTGTGTCACAACCCGCATCTGCACCACGTGTCATAGAAGACCGTCAAGACGTGCAATTTAATCCGGCGCGTGGTACCGTTGTGCCAAAACCGATTGTTGTTCCGGCACCCAAGGTGGCAAAAACACCAACAAAACCAAAGTCGGCACCAAAACCCGTCGCGCAAAAGGTTGCAAATGGTGGTTGGTATGTGCAACTTGGGTCATACAGTACCCGTGAGGCCGCCGCCGCCGCCGAGAAAAAGATTCGCAACGGTCACCAGAATCTGTTCAATGGTAAACAATTTGTGATATTGGCCGCGGTGTTGCCAAATGGTTCGACAACATATCGTTTGCGCGTCGCGTTTGCGAATTCAAATGATGCGAATGGGTTCTGTCGGAACGCAAAATCCGATGGTTTGGATTGTTATGTCGCGAAATAACGGGGGATATAAAGATGTTAGGAAGATTAGGTTGGCCGGAAATATTAGTTATTGTTGTCTTGTTGATTGTCTTGTTTGGTAGCAGCAAGATTCCATCAATGATGAAAAACCTGGCCGGGGGTATCAAAACCTTTAAGAAAGAAATGAAAGACGATGATACCAAAAAGGTGGAACCTAAAAAAGAATCGGTAAAGAAATCGCCGGCAAAAAAAGCGACGGCCAAGGTGCGTGGCCGTAGTGCCCGAAAAACGGCAAAAAAATAGTCGTTTTTACATGCAGTTATAATTATAAATCACCAGTGAAATGGTGGTTTTTTATAAGATTTACAACTTGATATTGTGGTTTTTTGTGTTATTATGAGCGCCGAGTTTGATTAACAAAAAGGATAAAAATGACCCAAGAAAATAATCGACAAACGACTCTTGCGAAGATTGTAGAACAGAAAAAAGCTAAGGGAATGAGCATAGTTTTTGATTTTGCCAGAGAGCTTGGTAGGTCAAAGGGTCATTTAACAGATTATAAATTCTGGAATTACTATTATATTATTGAAAACGGAATTGAATGGATTAAGGTTGGGACCTATTTCAAAGATGGGACACCACTAAAAAATGAGTGGTTCGAGTATGGAAAAAAACAGATGCCGAACGTCGAATACGATGAAGTTGTGCAATCAATTTATTCTGATGTTCAAGAGTTGTATTTTGAACAGGAGAAAGAAAAACAAAAGCAGCGTGAAGCGGAAGAGGAGAAAAAACGTCAAGAAAAAGCCGCTGCAATAGCATATGCAAAAAGTAGGGTGTATATGAGGTTGGCGAAAGGTTTACAATCAGAAAAATAAAAAAACGGGCGGTTTCTAACCGCCTGTTCTTTTGTTTTTGTTGTTATTTGCTTTTTTCGTGTTCTTCTTGTTCTTCGATTGTCATTGTTGCCAATGGGCGCGCCAACATGCGCGACAGGCCGATTTCATCGCCGGAAATTACACTGTACCCAAATGTGCCATTTTCAATGCGGTCCAATGCGGCGTTTATTTTTACCAACAATTTGTTATCGCGTTCCGCCATGCGCAGGGTCATAGTGTTTTCTTGTTCGGCAATTGCAATATCTAAATCATCGCCAGTTATATTTGCGTTTGTTTTGTTCACGTTACTAATAGAAGTTAACGCCGATGCATTTTGACGCAAAATCTCTTCGCGTTGTGCGGTCAATAACTGGTAAAAATAAGCCAAATGTTCCGGACACATATATGGTTCAGATTTTTTTGGGACATATTTCGGTGCCAATTCAATATTTTTATAGTTTTGCTTTGCCATGTGTTTAGCCTTTTAATTCGTTTATCCAATCGGTCAGGGTTTCTTGGTCCATTAAACCGCTGCGTGCTTCGACCAGTTCGCCGTTTTTAAACGCCAAAACACTGGGGATTCCGCGAATGCCAAATTTGGCCGGTGTGCGACGATTTTCATCGTTGACTTCAAATTTTACAAAGTGTACATCAGGCATGATATCGGATGTTGATTCAAATATTGGACCAAACATGCGACACGGTCCACACCATGGTGCCCAAAAATCAACAAGTGTTAATCCGTTGCCTGTTAATTCTGTGAAATTCACGTCGGTTGCGTGTTGTACTGCCATAATTTTCTCCTTTTTAAGGTTGATATTTTGGACAAGTATATTATAATTCAAATAAAATGCAAGAGAAAACATAAAATGAATAAAATCATATATTTAGATGCCGCTGCGACTGCACAAAAACCGGATGTTGTAATTGGGGCGGAAATGAATTTTTTGCAACATAATTATGCAAATGCGGGGCGCGGAATTTGCGCACACACGGCGGCGGTTGATGATATGGTGGCGGCGACGCGGCGTCGCGTTGCAGAATTTATAAATGCCGATGCACATCAGGTTGTATTTACATCGGGTGCAACCGATGGGTTAAACCGAATCGTAAATATATTGTCGCGGCAACCGTGGTACAGGGAAATGTCAACATTTGCGGTATCTGATTTGGACCATCATTCGGCGCGATTGCCATGGGAGGCTTTATTGCACAATGGCAAAATTCGCAAGATGTTTAAATGTGAATTGGATGAAAATTTTGATATAAACCCAAATGAAATCCCAAAAACAGATTTCTTGGTTATAACCGCGATGTCAAATGTTTTGGGGCGCCCCCAAGATGTGCAAAAAATAATCGCCGCGGCACAGCGAAAAAATCCGGATGTTATAACCATTGTTGATGCGTCGCAATATGTTGTGCACGAAAAAATAGATGTTAAAAAATGGGGCGCGGATTTCTTGGTGTTTTCGGGCCATAAAATTGGTGCCGACACCGGTGTCGGTGTTTTGTATATTCGCGATTCGGAAAAATATTTTCCAGATAAATTTGGTGGTGGAATGGTGGCGCGTGTTGGGGACATAGATGCTGCGCGCAAGGCATCGTATGGTGCATGGATTTATGAAAATGTTCCGGAATCTTGTTGGGTAACAGCACATTCCCCCGACAAGTGGGAGGCCGGAACATTGCCATTGACCCAGATTGCAGGAATGGCACCAGCAATAGATTATTTGGAACAAAATCGTCCGAATTTATATTTGATAAAACATGCGTATGATGAATTGTCAAAAATACCGCGTGTAAAAATTTTAACCACGCGTGACGCCGCAATATTAAGTTTTGTGATTGAAGGTATGCACCCATTGGATGTGGGGGCGATGTTGGGTGCGCACAACATCTGTGTTAGGGTTGGAAATATGTGTGCGTCATGGATTCATGCGCGTATGGAAATTCCGGGGTCGGTTCGGATTTCTGTCGGGGCATGGAATACAATGGATGATATAAACACAACAGTCGATGTAATAAAAAATATAACGAAGTAAAAATGGCCTGGACAAAAGATGATATTATTGCGGCACTAAAAACCGTATATGACCCGGAAATCCCCGTAAATATCTGGGATATGGGTTTAATATATGATATTCAAATAAATTCCGATTCGGTTTTGATAAAAATGACGTTCACCAGTCCGACCTGTCCCATGATGGAAGAGATTTTAAATCAGGTGAAAATGGTTGTGTCACGTGTGGTGAAACCAAGCCCGGTCGTTGTCGATTTGGTGTGGGAACCGGCGTGGGATTTGTCGCGTATGTCGGATGCGGCACGTATTGAACTGGATTTAACAAACAGCGGTTGGTAAAAATGAAATTCCAAGAAATAAAACAAATGTTGGATTTAATTGATGACCCGGTTGTAAAATTAGAGACCGTGATGGATATAGGCAGACAATTGGCCCCGGTGCCAGATAATGCGGAATGTTCCGTTATTTCGGGCTGTACATCGTTTGTGCAAATATGTCGCGTTGGAAATAATTTCTATGCCACGGCCGATTCGATGCTGGTGCGTGGAATTGTTGCGATAATAATATCGATGGTTGACGGTTGCGATGCAGATGCAATAAAAAAAATCGATTTGGCACAAATGTTTGCAGATTTAAAATTAAATATTGGTGCGGGACGGTTAAATGGCGTTAATTCTATGATTCGTTTTTTGAAAAATTTGTGATACAATAGGTTTGAACCTAAGATTTTATTCGGATGTAAAAAATGAATGAAGATGTAAAAATGTTTCATATTGGCCTGTCCGCGTTGGTGGTGGTGTTTGTTATGGCGGTTGGGCTTCAGGTATGTTATCGGACCCAATCAGATGAATTGTCGCGAATACGCAAAGATATTGTGCAAACACAGCAAAAAATTGCCGCCGCCCAGACCGAATTTGCATCCTTTGTGCGACCGGAAATATTGCGAAATTCGGTTTCCATGGTGTGTGACCGGGTCGAAGTTGTTGGGTTTAATAAATCAATTGAAATACAAAATTTACCGGATAAAATGGCGATGTAATGTTTGAAGTAGGGCGGGATATTTTTACCAAGGGTTTTTCGGGTGGCGATATAGATGTGACCGCACGTGTTCGCTTAAAATGGTTTTATTGGATTTTTGTGGCGTGTTTTGTTTTTTTTATTGGAAAAACATTGTTCTTGGGGATAGAGGGGACAAATCGTAGGCGCCCCGCTACCGGTGCAAATCAATGGATTGTAAATCGTGCCGATATTGTTGATAGAAATGGTGATATTTTGGCAAAAAATGTTGTGGCCGGACACATCGCGTTACGTACACGCTATGTCCAGGACCCAGATGCCGTTGCCCAGGTTATACATGAATTGTTTCCAAATGAATATTCGGTCGCGCGTGTGTTGGACATGATAAAAAATAAACGTGGCGGATATATCAAAAAATACGCAACCGATTCGCAACGTGCACGTGTTAAAATGGCCCGGTTGCCAGGGTTAGAGGTAGAGGTTATCCAGGAAAGAAAATATCCTAAACGAAATTTGTTTTCGCATATAGTTGGGCGTGTTGGTGTATCGGGCGTGGAATATGAATTTGATGAATATTTGCGTGACAATGTCGAACCGTTGCAATTATCGTTGGATTCACGGATTCAGTCGGTGTTTTATGAACAATTGTCTGCCGCAATTGAACGATATCATGCGTTGGGTGGTTTTGGAATGTTGATGAATTCTAGTACCGGTGAAATGATTGCAATGGTGTCTTTGCCGGATTTTGACCCCGAAAGTCGCAGTTTAGACCCACGGTCAGAACGTATGTTTAATAAGCCAATGCGGGGTGTGTATGAATTGGGCTCTGTGTTCAAGGTGTTTAATACCGCAATGGCCATGGAACACGGAATACGTAAAGAATATTAT
>CAMVAR010000041.1 GCA_947165555.1 uncultured Pseudomonadota bacterium
CTATCTCCGCCAGGAATTTGCCCGCCTTGTATGGCGGGTCAATTTATGGCGGACATATCGGGCGTGGACGAACAGTCTGCAACCAATGGTTGCCGGGTTCGGGACAAGCGCACATAGTGCGCGCAGTGAAAGGGGCCCATATCGCCGTGGGATTTTATTCGTGATAATATTTTTCGTACAACTGTTCAAATTCGGCGAAATCGCGTAACTTTACACGGGTGAATTCGTGAAAATCGGTCGCCGATATTGAAAAATCATAAAAACCAGGCTCGCTTTTTACCGCATTACAATTTTGACTGTCAAAATGTTTGGTGGTTGTTTTTGCGCTATATTGTGTCCTGTGTTCCATGCACGCCGAAGATGATACGACATAGTATGTGTCGGATACATACGTGTGGTCAACCGTTTCGCCGTGTCTAAGGTCAACGTCGCAATTGTATTCGGGCATTGTGCCGATGTTATATATGTTGTTTGATATTTGTGCGGTTATACATTTTGCCACGCATGATGATGGACCGGTATCCGATAGTGTACATTTGGTTAATTCAACCGTTGCCGTGCCATTAAATGGTGGCGTGTCACGAAAATCTATGAAATAAAAATCGTCGCCAACATCGGTCATAGTGGGTTGAGCGTTGGTTGGGGCGGGGGGTGTGACGTGTTGTGTTTGTACACGTTGTGTTTGGACCGGTGGATTGCCTTGTTTTTTTGTGGCACGTGTGTGTTCCCTTACTGCGATTCTGATGGTTAGTATGGCAACAACTAAAACGCCAAGTAATATTTCCCATATAATTGCGCTTTTCCCAGTGGCCCGGTTCGTGGTGATTTTGTTTTCCAATGATTTGCCTATTTTATACAGTCCCGCACCCGCCAACAGAATTAATAAAATAATAATCAAATCGGTTGTATTCATTTTTTTGACATTTGGCTATCGGGGTTTGCGGTCGGGGCCAGGCATGCGCCGGCAATAAACGCACCAAGCGCACCAGAAAAAAAGCTAAAGATACCGATAGCATCAATAAACAGATATTCTTCGTTCATAAACGAGAGTATATCCAGTCCCAAAACGATTGGTAATGCAATAATCGGAATCCATGTTGGTAATTTTATATCATTGAATCGACGGACCGTCAAAGACAAACACGGAATAAAGGTTACTATATCAAACAATAATACTATCTGTTCCGCGTCTTTGTCGGGTTTGATACAAAAATAAATTAAAAGGCCGCAAGCCGCCAGAAACAATTGCACCCACCAATATTCAGAACGTGATGCGGTCCCGTTAAAATCAGCGTACTTTTTCCAAAACGAACTAATTGAATCTGCGAATTTCATTGTCGTCCCCGGTGGATGTTTTCTATGATGATTGGTATGATAATATTCACATAGAATAAAATCAATATAAAATATTGTTTTATAAAAATTGTGATTTTGGTCCCTTGAAATTGCGCGCGTTTTTATTATATTTAATATTGAAGTTGATGATGTGTAACCAAAAGGGGGCGTGTATGATGAATAATAAAAACGTAAATGTTTTGCAAATGGTGCGCGCGATGACAAATCCCACACAATGGAATAATTTCAAGAAAGACCAGGCACGTGCCGTTTCGGGTAAAATTGAAAATGATAAATGTGGTCGGTTTGCGGACTATTTGACGGACCGGTTTATTGATACATGTCGCGACCGCGCAATCAGTGCACGGTTTGGTAATTGGGAAAAACTGTCTGGGAATGATAAAATAAAACTTGCGGCCGATATCGTTCGCCTGTTGCTTGCAAATATTCAATCAGATATGGCCGCCGGGCGCGTCACAATTTATAATCACGCGGGCTTGGCGGACGATTTTGATAAAACTGTGCGGCCCGATATGTCAAAAATGCCAAAAATATCCGTGCGTGCGGTCGATAACGGTTTAATGAGTGTGTCTAGCCGTGGGGTGTTATCAATTAACACAAATTGGGCGCATTATGCGGGGCGTGACCCGTTGGCGTTTTTAATGGACCTGCGGCACGAGGTTATGCACATTGTTGACTTGTTTATTCCGGAAATTAGCCCCCTGGAACCCGAAGTACGCCGTCGGGCGGCCGCATTTTATGTTAATCCGCGTGATGATATGGGTCTGTATGAATCGAATCCGTTGGAAATGAATGCAAATTTAAAACGGCGTGAATATGGGGAAAAAATTCGGGCCATGCTAACCGGAATGCAGATTGAACGCGTACGTCGTCAAAATCCGAATTTGATGAACATGGGAATGTTTGGGCGCGGTCGGTAATGAAGGGTTTTTATGACAGTGTTTATGAAATTGTTGCCAAAATACCATACGGTCGTGTTGCAACGTTTGGGCAAATTGCCCGTATGATTGGTCGGCCAAAAATGGCCCGTTTTGTTGGCTATGCGTCCAATAACCAGAAAAGTTGGCATCTGCCGTGGCATCGTGTGGTGTTCAAAGATGGTTCTTTGTGTGGCGAACCGTTTTTTAATCAACAATATTGTGAATTAAAGGCCGAAGGTGTAAAATTCACGCGGGATAAACGTGTCAAAATAGATGATTTTCAATGGCACCCGGAAAGTGAATCTGTGTCGCCGGATATTCGGGATTGGCCGTTAAAATTTTAATATAAATGGGCGCAGGTGCGCCCGGATTTATTTCTTGTGCTTTTTATGTTTTTTTGTATCAGAATCAATGTATTTGCGATTTGTTATTTTGGCCAATATCATTTCGGGGCTGATGTGGCGGAATGCCAAGAACCAATTTCGGCCCAATCCATTTTTGCCCGCGACATTAATGCGTGCATTGACATCGGCCGTGGTGCGGGGGCCGGGTGTAATAACGTCTTCGCCGGGTATCCATTCGGCCGGTGTGCCAACACGAAACGCATCGGATGTTTGCAGCGCAATAAGAATGCGTTTGATTTCTGTGATATTTCGACCAATGGATTGGGGATAATATAATATCGTTCGTATGATTCCACGTGGGTCAATTATGAATGTGGCACGTACGGTTTCGGTGTCAGATGCGCCGTTATGAATCATGCCGTATGTGCGGGCAATTTCGCCGGTGTTGTCGGCAATAATTGGAAATTCGATTGCCATGTTGCGCCATTGTTGAAATGTAATGTCGTTGCGAATTGCCTGAATCCAGGCCAAGTGTGAAGCCAACGAATCTACCGACAGGCCTATTAATTCTGTGCCGATGGCGTGAAATTCGTCTATCATGGATTGAAATGTCATAAATTCAGTTGTGCATACGGGTGTAAAATCACCGGGATGTGAAAATAATACCACCCATTTTCCGCGATAATCTGATGGAAAGTTGATATAACCGTTGGTTGTGTTGGCGCCAAATTCAGGGGCCGGTTCACCGATAAGTGGTATTGATGGACATTTTTCATGATGTTCGTGTTTATGTTTGCAATCAGACATATTTTATACCTCCGTATGGTTTTTTGAAAGTGGTTAAGTAATTTGCATTGAATGTATCAGTTTTTTTATACGTTGTCCCCAAGACAGATTTCCTGGGGCGGGGTGGGGGGATAGATTTAATAAAATTTTATTGCAAAATGTGAACGTGCGTTATATAATGGCGGACGCCTGGGGCATAGTTTAATGGTAGAACACCGGACTCTGACTCCGTTAGTGTTGGTTCGAATCCAGCTGCCCCAACCAATCTGTACAACCGTTCGTTTCAGGGCGTTTTTTTGTTGAAAAGGCAAGTGTTTCAATGAGTTCGAAAGGTTGAATCTGAAAGATTGCAAAATTTTTGAACTTTCGAACTGTTTATATCAAAGGTGGTTTATATGAAACAGGATTTCTATATATTTAGACATGGTCAAACTGATTACAATGTAGAAAAGAGAGTTCAAAGTTTCTTGGATATACCGCTAAACAGTAATGGAATTGCACAAGCATATGATTTGGCAAAAAAATTATCGAACGTGCCATTTGATTGTATATATAGCTCAACATTATCCAGGGCTTTGGATACCGCAAAAATTGTTTTGGGTGACAGAAATGTGAAAATTATAACAGACCCGGGGTTGCGCGAAAGAAATCTTGGGGTGCTTTGTGGCAAGATAATGAACCTTACAGATGCACCGGCAGATACGCCGGTTGATTTGACCAAAGAAAAAATAGATATGCCCGCAGCTCTTTTATTTAATGGTGATTATGCACCGGAAAATGGTGAAAGCGATAATGTGTTTGTTCAACGTGTTTGTGATACACTAATGAATATTGCTAAAAGCACAAATGCAAAGACTGTCGGTATTGCAACCCATGCAGGCGTGATTAGTGTTTTCGTTCGGCGTTTTACCAAGTTTGATTTTAGTAGTATGCCAAATGCGGAATATATAAAATTGCAATGGGATGGAAAAGATTTCGTTTTGCCCGAACCACCAGAATGGTTGTTGAAAACACAATCGAAACAGAAATAGTTTCTCTTTCACTGCATCAATCTCTTTTCCAATCTCCAACAATTCGGCTCGTGAATTGCACAGGCTGCACAACCAAGATAGCCCCCCGCCGATAAAGGCGGGTTTTATTTTGTTTTCTAACAATTTCGCTGAGTTCGAATGTTGGGTTTTGAAAAATGTCAAAAAATTGTCATTTTCGAACTGCAGCATTCTGTTTTTGTTGTAAAAGTATATAATCAGTCATCATTTTTTGCACTGCACCTGGTAAATCTGTTTTGATTGCTTCTGGCGTTATATATTTGTTTGCAAATGAATTTTCAAACATTTGTTGCACAGGTTTTTGGATAAATTCATAACATATTAAATCAACAATTCTTTCTTTCAAATCTTGTGGAACTTTATATTTTTGAATTATTGGTTTTTCTATCAACATATGCACAAATTCATGAAACATAATGTTAAATATACTTTCTGGGTTTTCCGGATATCTTGAAACACGGAACAACATAATTGCGTGGTCGTCATCTGGCCGCCAATATCCAGAACCATAGCCATACCCACACCGCAATTCTAAACTTTTTGGCATACTTGCGTTCCATGATGATAACATCGGTAACAAATAGTCGTTTACAGCTTTTTCAAAACTTGCTTTGATTTTGCCACATTATAAATTTTATTTATAAATGCATCTTTGTATTTTTTTATATCCGCAGGAGTCAATATCTCTTTCTCGAACATTTCCTTGATAATATCGACATCCGGAATAAAGTTCTTGTAGGTATATCCGTATTTTTTAAGGCCCTTATGATACATAGAATGGTTATCCAATATATGTTCCCAAGCTTCTTCTGCTGTCATAGGTCGCATTGTTATTTGCATATAAAATCCTTTTTTTCTTGGTGATTATACCATAAATTCGTGTTTAAATCTATTAATCTCTTGCCCGATTTCCGATAATTCGGCTCGCGAATTGCACAGACAGCACAACCAAGAAATTCAAACACCCGAATGGGGGTTTTAATTTTTGGTTCTGGGTCGAATGGTTGAATCATTTGCAACGAACATTGCAAAAGGTTCGAAACCAAGTAGATTTGCGAAGCACCGCGCCCGCAAATCGTTACGGGTTGCGCGCAGCCGGCACATTGTGCCGTGCGGGGCGAATCCAGCCATAAATGATACAGAATTTTTTGATTTTATTCACATAATATCTTATTAACGCTTAACGCCTTGTAATCATTATAAAATATTGGGTTGTCTGCGCTGGAAAACACTTTGACATTTTTTTCTGAAACATCTATCGCATAGACTTTATCTTTTTTATCTATTAACAAAAGTTGTTTGGGTTTTTCTGGTGGAGTATATGGACACGCATATGTAAACGCATACTCGGTAAGACCATATTGCGGATATCCACCTCCATCACAGTCACTTTTCCAATGCCAGCCATCCTGAAATTCGTTGTCGTTGTTGTCTTTTATAAAAAATTCATCAATTCCGTTATAATACAGTTTTATTCCATCTTGTTCTATCAATTTTCCAATATTATATTCACTGCAAGAATATCCCATACCCCATGTACACCTTTGTATATGTATTACATCAGCACTTGAATCGTATTTTGTATATCCATACCAATCACCAAGATTATATTCGCAAAATGTTTTTTCTGCCCCAGGTGATTCTGATTGTGCAACAGGGTATGAGGGTGCCGGATGCACAAAACATACAAACAATCCAAATATGAGACAATTTTTTAATAACATTTTTCCTCTCCTGTTGCTAACATATTGTATCATATCGATTCATTTAACGCAAATTTGGTGGTTCTGGTTTATCTTTTGCTTTGTTCAATCTCAACCAATTCAGTTCGCGAATTGCACAGATAGCCCAACCAAAATAGCCCCCCGCCGATAAAGGCGGATTTTATTTTTTAATACCTGCGTCGGGTTCGAAAGTTTATTTTTGGAAATTAGCAATTTTTTACCGTTTTCGGACATCATATTAGATTTCTAGCATTCGCAGTGAGTTATC
>CAMVAR010000042.1 GCA_947165555.1 uncultured Pseudomonadota bacterium
CGGCTGCGCATGCGGCAATCCCACTGATTATGCCATAGCTAAATTTGGTTGACCAGGTTTTAGCCGTTGCATTACTGCCATTCGATGTGCCACCAACTAGCGGGTCCAACGCAACCAATATTCCATCATTTTTTACACACATATTTGCCGCAAGTGCGGAACCACAAATAATCAGCCCGAATAACCCAAACCATATTTTTTGCATTTTTCTTTCTCCTTTTTTTCTTTCGTCACCCCGTGGAAACACGGGGTCCCTGCGCCCACGTCGCGCCCCATCCCGCATCCCATTCCAACGGGATACCGGCGTGCGCCGATATAACGGGACTTTAAAAAAACCGTCAATGGAAATGACGGTCGGGGTGTTGGTAAATCAAGTTTTCAATGATTCTGGCGGTCTTTATACATCCACCGCCAGCACCCCGACCAAATCGGGGTATTTATAATAACGATGCAACATTACCCAGAAATCAAACGGATTACGATGCGTTGCACCGGAAAACTTGGGCCTACCACAGCCCCGAACCAAATTCCCATTTGGTTCAATAACATTATATCAAAAATGGTTATCAAAATGCAAGAATATAAAAAATAAAAATTGGTGCAAACGCACCAGAATTTTGTTTTACTTGGTCTTGGCAAATATTTTTAAAAAATCTGACACAGCATATCTTTTGTTGATATACTTTGCATTTATATCCCGAAATGTCGATGCATTTTGGGCCACCGCCAACACGTCACACAAAAATTCCTGGCCACGGTCGGGAACCCGAAAAACCAATGTGTCATAATGCCGGCTGCTATGCGGGCGCAAAAATATACCATTATTACGAAACACATGTAACAAACGATTAATATCAAAATATCGTTGCGATGATGGCATGATATAAAAATACCGCCGACCACGTGTTGTAACACGCTCAATTTTATAAATATTAAACGCCGCAACCAAAACATCCGATGCCTGGGGTCTGAATTTTTCAAACAAACCCGTTTTTCCCATTAAATATTTACCATATCCCATCTTTAAATCCTTTTACAACACACTGGGGCCAATACTAACACAGCAAACAAACAAGTCAAGCGCAACAAATGATTAAATTCCCAATCTGTGTGATAATTTCATCATAAATATTGATTCATTTCCAAATTCATCGGTATTATTGGGATGAATTCTGTAAATAAATCCAATCGCCCCATCGGTAAATTCGCCAAATTTATGGCGATATCTGGCATCAATCCGAACTGCACGCGATGGTGCGGCGATATCAATTGCACGCATATCGGCATTGTGAATCACCAAAGCATAACGGCCATTATCTAGTTCAGTGGGGTCATATTGTGGAATGATATCATATTCTGCATACGCATAAGCCAAATTTCCACGACGCGTCGCCAACGGCATTGACACGACAAAATCAAACCGATTACCAATTTCGGTTCCAAACGCAAATGCATCCGAATCCAATTCGGACAATTCAAACATATTATTATCAAACATATTGGGTGTTGTATGCGCAAATGTGGCACGCGCACGCAAACGAACCATATCGGTAACACGAACAAACGCATCAACATCAATATAGCGCGTATCCGCAGAATTAATCGACATTAACCCCGTTCCATATGCGCCCAATATTGTATTATTTTCATGTACCATCCCAATCGTTGTCATTACACCAAATTTATCACTACGCCATCCAATTTCTGCCCCGCCACCAGACGCCAACCCCCATCGTCCCGGTTCAAATTCGGCAGAAATTGTTGGGTCGTATTCCAACAATCCTTCGTCTGTGATGGAACCCGAAAAACCACGCACACCAAAAACCCAATTATCATTGACATAATGCGCACCCGATGTAACCGCATTAGATACCAACGATAAAACCGGATTTGCCATACCGGCAAAGCGTGATTCACCATCGGTTAAATAACGCTGATAATCGGCCGCCATACTCCAATCACCAACTGCATATTCCAACCGCAGATTATCAATTCCGCCCATACCATCATCATAGGCGCGTGCCGACCGCATCAGATTAAATGTCGCCGCCCCAATTTTTATCGTATTATCATCATTTGCACGCGTCCGTAAATCACCCAAAGTATCCCCCATATAAAAACTGTGCCGGGTATTGCCACCAAACATAACCGTATTTTCCCACACACGTGGCAATCGCAACGCACCATCTATGCTTTCCATCACATCAAATGTTGTAATATTTATTGCGTGTCGCCCCCCTCCTAAGGTTGCCGACGATAAAAAACCAGTGTTCATTGCGGCCCGCCAATATGCGTCACCCGACGTCGATGAAATCTTGGTTCCGTCATAGAAATACAAATTCGTTCCCGGCGTGGTGGCCCGTTCAAGGTTAATAACACCATAACCAAAAACCTCTTTGAAGGCATCCAAATAAGACATCTGTCCCGCATCTATCTTTTGTTGATATACACCCGGCATGATATACAATGACTGCAAATGCGAAATCAATGCGGCTTCGTTTAACTGGGTACCCACAGTCAAACGATTAAGGTACGGTCCATCCGCCGTCAAAGCCATCAGCGTAAATATCTGTTGTGGGGTCATATAGTAAAACGCCGAACGCAACGCACCCGTCGCACCCGCCGCCGCCGCAGTTGCCATTTCATCGGTTACGCCAACGGATGCAAAACACCATGGATCAATACTGCCATATCCAATGCCGGCCGTCCCACACACACGCGATTTATAGTATGTATATCCATCTGATTCATTACCAACCGCCCATTGGGCCAATTGCAATTTTGTTCCCCCAACCGGTAAATTATCAACATTTGCAGGAATTGATGTTGCACCAACCGTACTGGCCCCGACGGCAACAATAGACATAAACGAATGATTTAAATTAGAATATGCAATTGGTGCCGCATTTTCTATTGTTGCAATACGTGGCACATCAGAATATGTCTGACTGCTCTGTTTGGTGGCACCGGTGGAAAATACCGCAATCGCATTATTTCCACCAACCGCGCGAAAGAAATTTCCTGCATCGGTTCCAATTTGATTATTCGCCCCACCTACACTATACGCATTTACAATTGCGGTCGATAATTTTTCTTGCCAATCACTGACCGACGAAGTACCTTCGAAAATATCATCAATCACCAATGCAGATGTTTCATGTAACGGTTCTATGACATCCAAATTGGCAATTACATCAACACGCGACCGACCGCCACTGCTGGCATCAATGGTGCGATTTGTTACCGCATCATATAATGCCGTATAATTTTTATAATCAGTATTTTGCGATTCCAATTTAGTAACTAACTGATTGGATGAATTTGTGCCATAGGCGAAATCCGGCGCACCATTCCCATCAAAATCGATATAATACAATCCACCAAGCAAATAACCATAAAGATATTTTGTACCGTCACCATCAACATAGGACCAAACAATACTTTTTGTTGTATCGCCATCCCCCCCGTCTGTAATACTGGCAACGGTCGCGGTAATACCCTGGGCACTAAACGTCATTGTATCTTCAACATCAATTGTATCCCCCGCAAAATCAAAACTGCCCGCAACCGCCCCACCAGACGAAACCATTTGTTGACCACCACCGGTACGATAAATTGTCATCTGGCCATTTGGCATAAATCCAATAAAATCCGCATCCGCAAAGCCCGAAACATTACCACCAACTATTTTGGCCAATATACTATCTGCAATGGCCGCCCCATTATGTATTGCCGTCCCACCATTCGACAAATCAAAGGTGCTTATCAACGAAGCGTCTTCGGGTGCAGAATAATTATCAACCGAATTAAACACAAACCCATTGTTATAATACTTACCTGAAATCGTATTTTGACTGGCCGGTCCCAACGTCCCATCAGAATTTAACGAGGTCCATACAAGAAAATTATTTTCCAACGATGTATTCGTCGCGGCATTAATACCATTGGCCGTTATCAACGCAACATTTACCGGACGCCCCCCCTGAATAAGATTGGCCCCATACGACCCACTTAACACAACCGGAACATTATCTAATTTTCGCAAAGTACGCATTCCTAAATAACCGCGCGCCAGTGGCGAATACCCATGCATCAGCAACAAATAATTTTCCGTCGCATTCATCAGTTGAAAGTTTTTATAATAAATACTGGCCGTGTCAGACGGTGCATACATCGCCAAATTATTTGCATAATGGTTACTTTCGGCCGCCGCATTAATCATCAATGGCCCGTATGGCAACGCACCAACGGACCACGCGGTACCCGCATTTGTATTCGACCCACCCCCCGAACCACCGGAACCACCACCGGATGCCCCACCCGATGTTTTATTATCATTATCCGGGTCAAATATATCGGTCAACAAAAACAGCCCCCCTATAACAACGGCGGCACCCGCCGCCGCCAATGTCAAGCTTTGGGCGGTGGACAATCCACCAAATATTCCGCCCCCCGACGCACCACTATTTTGCGACCTGTAATTTTTAATTTGACGGTCACACTGCGACGCATCGGCGCCATACATCTGCAAAATTTGTGCCGCACGCAAATCATTATTCATTAATGCGGTACACACCAATGACAAACCGGTATTATCAACATAGTTTATATTCGCGCCATTGCCAATCAAAACCTGAACCTGTTGAATATCGGCATTTTTTGCGGCCGACAACAACTGGGCCGCCATGGTAAACTCACGAGACGCGGCAACGGCCGAAACCGGCACGCAAACCAAAACAAAAAATAATAATCTGATAAACCTCATACATTCTCTCTGGTACAGGACGTATTCTATCATATCCATAAATATTATGTCTAGTAAAAAAATAAAATTTGGGACACGCGCCCCAAATTTTTTCTTAGACCAAACCCAACAATTGATTTTTAACGTTCATGCCCATTCACAACCGGCGCACGTAACGGCGGACAAATATCTGCCGAATCGATTTTTATCCAACCATTATTGCCACCATACACCGGCGCATATTTTGGCTTTGGCCCGATTTTAGGTTGCAAACCCACCTGTACCGGTAATCGAACCCAATTTCCAGAATCACGCATAGCCCTAACCAGTGTGGTATCTGCGCATTCACGGGCAACCGGTTTATGCCTTTGGGCGATGGAATTTGTTGCGATTCCAACCACAATCATTCCGAATAACGCCGCCCCAGACAAACGGGTCCAAATATTCTTAGCCTCTTTCATTTATATGTTTTAATTAGCGCGTACGGACACGAATATTAATTTTTGCCCGAATTATCGTTGTATCACAACACCCACAGTCTTCTTCACGTGGCTTATCCGGTACCGGTTCCGGCACGATTACCGGCACACGTATAGTATCCGGCACAATAACTGGCTGTATAACCGGTTGTGGTTTCGGTTTTGGTTTTGGTTGTGGTTTCGGTTTTGGTTTCGGCTGTGTATTTTGTTCCTGATTTACATTTTGGTTGCCCGAACCATTGTTGATGTTTGTCTGTTGATTCAGATTAACATCGCCGCACCCACTGTTGTTAATTTCTGTATTGCTGTTGTTGACAACACCGTCACGATTGACAATATTGTTATTACCATTCACATTCACGACATCGCCATTATAATTATTGGTAACACACGATTCGTTATGGCAATGATGACATTTATCATGGCAACAATTGTTGTCCTTGCATCCCGCCAAGAACATCATAGCCACCAGCCCACCAACACGCCACAAATGACGATTTAATAAAACAGAACTATTATTTTTACGCATTCTTAACCCCCTTTTGGTTTTCTTTGCATACATATTATAGACAAATTTTTACCGTTGTCAATAGGCAATTTAAAAAAATATATTTTGCAATAAATATGTTTTTTTGATATACTGTTCCGTGATTGATGGCAGAGAGATGAAATCAACAAACCTGATTCTTACAGTATTCTTTGTGGGATTGTGCGCATTTGACACCATGGCCACCCCATCAAAGTGTTCCAAGGCAAACCTTACGCGATGCCTGGATTCGGCGTGCGCAATAAACATCGGCATGAATCCGGCCGCCCGGTGCCAATACTGTGGCACATCGTCCGCCGGCACCCCACCATCACAAAAAGGCCTGTCCAATGTTACCGTTGGACAATCGACAAAATATAATTTAACCGAACGTGAATTACGTACGGCGCCATCGGACCCGGGCAAACGCTATATATGGGCATCAACAGAATGTATAAAAAAATTACCCGATTGCACCCCGGACGATGTATCCGACACATACGATAAATTAATTGAACAATCATGTAAAACCGCCGGCATAAATAT
>CAMVAR010000043.1 GCA_947165555.1 uncultured Pseudomonadota bacterium
CAATACGGTTTTATATTCTTTTGATTCCGTGTTTTGTTTTTTGATTTGTTCTTCCAATTCTGGAATCTTTCCATATTGCAGGGCTGATGCTTTTTCATAATCACCATTTCGCATGGCGGTTGCAACCTCTGCCCGCGCTGCATCAAGTGCCGCCATAGAATCAGACAAAGATTTCATCTTTTGTTGTTCGGTGCGCCATTGGGATGTCATTTCATTTGATTCTTGCTGCATTTTTTCAATCAGTTTTTCCAAATCAACCAAACGTTTTTTTGATTCTTCGTCTTTTTCTTTCTTTAACGCCTGTTGTTCAATCTTTAATTGCATTAAATGTCGGTCAATTTCATCCAGTGCCTCTGGTTTGGACGCGACATCGATGCGAACACGTGCGGCCGCTTCGTCCACAAGGTCGATTGCCTTGTCAGGTAAAAAGCGGTCGGTGATGTATCGATTCGATAAACGTACCGCCGCGACCAGTGCGCTGTCCGCGATTCGTACGCCATGATGGCCTTCGTATTTTTCTTTTAAGCCACGTAATATAGAAATTGTATCTTCAACGGTTGGTTCGTCAACATACACGGGCTGGAAACGACGGGCCAATGCGGGGTCTTTTTCAATATATTGACGATATTCGTCCAATGTTGTTGCGCCCAAACAGTGTAATTCACCGCGTGCCAACATTGGTTTTAACAGGTTGCCGGCATCCATGCTGCCTTCGCCACGGCCGGCACCAACCAGGGTGTGTAATTCGTCAATGAACAATATAATTTCGCCGTTTGAATCTTTGACGGCTTTTAATATCGCCTTGAACCGGTCTTCGAATTGACCGCGAAACATTGCGCCGGCCATTAATGCGCCCATGTCCAAAGATAATAATTTTTTGTTTTGCAGATTTTCCGGTATATCGCGTGCCACAATGCGTTCGGCCAGGCCTTCGACAATGGCGGTTTTGCCAACGCCGGGATTACCGATTAACACCGGGTTGTTTTTTGTGCGACGGGACAGTACCTGGATTGTGCGGCGAATTTCTTCGTCGCGGCCAATGACCGGGTCTAATTTCCCATCGGCAGCCAATTTTGTAAAATCGGTTGTGTATTTTTCAATTGCCCCTGCGGGTGTTTCGTGCATTTCGTCTGGATTCATAATATAACCCCCTTTTTTAGATTCTGTTTTTTGTCAACATTATATATAGTTGCACGAAATTAAAATTCAAGGATAGGGGATTAAAATCCATTATTTACAATAATAATAAAATAAATAAAACAATGCTTGACTTTTCCGGTTTTTTGTTATAGATTATGCCGCAGTGATTAAAGGATTTAGATATGCCACGTGTATGTAAAGTAACAGGTAAAAAAACAGAAGTCGGTATGAATGTATCGCATTCAGAGCGTCATACGAAACGTACGTTCTTGCCGAATTTGCATGTATTAAAATTTCACAGTGATGTGTTGGGGCGTGATTTTTCGTTGCGCCTGTCGGCGGCGGGTTTGCGTACGTTGAACAAGCATGGCGGTTTGGATGCCTATGTCATGGCGAAACCGATATCGCGTTTGACGCCGGATATGGCCGCAATTAAACGCGCCATTGAAAAAAAGAACGGTAAACCGGCAAAGCCAGCTAGAAAGCCGGCGCACAAGGCGAATCGCAGTGCGCGCCTGGTGAAAAAGGTTGAAGCAAAGAAATCTAAATAGTTTCTTTGCGGTATGGCCCTGTGGTGGAATTGGTAGACGCGCTTGACTCAAAATCAAGTTCCGCAAGGAGTGTCGGTTCAAGTCCGACCAGGGCCACCAGGATATAAAGACCGCGGAAATCCGCGGTTTTTTGTTTGCTTTGCGACACATAAATCGCGGCAATGCGTAAATGTGTTTTAGTCAAATTTTTGCACAAAATACCATATTTTTACACAAATTTACACAAAATTTACACAAAATTTACACAAAATTTACACAAAATTTTGGCTGGCCAATTATCATTTTGCTGACGTTAGCAAAATGTTCTGTTTCTTTGCAAAAATCTTTACAAAAACCACTATGCAAACATTAATATTACCGGGCGGTAATATTTTGGGTAAATCGTGATAATTTATCAGGGATTATTACCGATGTGTAATAATTTCGTCTATAAAGTAAAAAACTTTGTTAGGCCCAAGGAAAACGGCACCAGTATCAGTCAACCATATACCGTATTTGCTGTCTGGTCTGAAAATGCGGCCGTTAAATTCAAATGGTCGTTTGTGTGTATAACACCACCAAATCGTTCTGCGAACTTTTGATTTGCGCGTTACTGGTTCATGCAATGCCGGCATTACGAATATCCTTTATTCTTTCTTTTGTGGCCCGTATATCATCTGGGCGGTTGGAATTGACCAGGATTATTGCGCCTGCCTCCCACGATTGTTTTGGTTGCGATTCAAAATCCGGAATACCAACGCGCCTTTTGTCTTTAAGTGTGGATGGCATTACCCGGTACAACCAAGGGAAACGATCTTTTGGAAAGACGCGGCCGTTGGCAAGCATATATTCGCGTCCACTATCAGATATAAAATCACAGGCCCAAGACGGATCCGCAACATGTATAACCGTGCCGATTGCAAGTGGAATATCTTCTATGTTAGTTACCAAAATGTTACCCCCTTTCAATTGGACTATACTATATAAATTTTATATATCAAGCGATTATTGTGACGATTTTTTCGTCACAATCGCATAAATTTCAACGAATAATTGTGATTTTTTCACAATATAAACCAAAATTTTATTTATATTTTATTATAATCAAATCGGTTTGCTGATAATAAAATGTAATCAGTTATACACAAAACCGGGGTTGCTGATTGCTATTTCAAACCAACAACCCGGCAATTTGATCGACCCGATGGCCAGTAAATCTGAAATTATCTTTTACATTATGCCGGTATTTTGTAAAAGATAATTTATATTATGAAAAAAACATCAACAATTCTTCGGCGCGGCGTTTCGCCAGGCCTTTCAAAAACTTGCCGCCACCGGTTACCCAATCCCAATTTTTATAAACCATTTTCCAATCTTGCGCGATTATCGCCTTTTTTAAACTAGACCGATCAAATGCGCCCTGGCCAATATTATAAATTAATGATTGTAATGCTTCGGTTTGTTGTTTTGTTAATCCGGCCGGAACCTTGATTTTGGTTTTGATATACCAATCCAACAAATCATCTGCCATCGCCTGGGTTATTTTATCGCCTGCCTTGACTGGTTTACCATCTTTGTATGTGGTAGAACCCCAACCAATCGTCCAAATGCCTGCTGGGCATTTGTATGCCGTTAGACAACAACCCTCATATTTTTTAATTAATCCGTACATATTTGCCCCCATGGTTATTTTATAATTTTATATCCAACCCATAATCCAATCATCAATACCAGCGCAAAAAATGCCCATTGCCAGCGCAATTTTTCTGCGTTCAATGCGGTTTTTTGGGTGTCGCACATGGCTTTTATTGAATCAACGGTACTATCATGCGCCTTTAATTGTTCGTTAATTGCCGCGGTTTTACATTCTGGGGGTAAAGATTCACGAATTGCCACTATCTGTTGGTGGGCGGTATTTGCGATTGTATCCACCGGATCTGTGTTTTTTGCGCATCCGGAAAACATGATAAGCAAAAAAATTGCACATATTGCCACAAAAATTGCAAATAAATGTGATTTTTTCACATTACGAACCGAAAATTGTGTCTTTTTTTGTGTTTTTTTCATCGTGACATCCCCCCGTTGCGTATAAATTCCAATCTTTGCCATTCTGTAAATTCACTGGGGGTTAATGCGCCCTTGGTTGAATTACAATCCGGGCAACAAACGGCAATATTTTCAAGTGTTGTTTTCCCACCACGACTGCGTGGGATTTTATGGTCACGTGTGGCTTTATCTATTGGAAATTGTTTCAGACAATATTCACACGTAAAAAAACCATTAGTATTGTAAAGTTGTTTCCAACGTTTCATTATTTCTTTTTGGTGTTTTTTGTTGCTTTTTCAATTTTTTCTTTGTTTTCCGCAGTATTTACAACAGACATCAAATCACAGATTTTGACAATTTTGGACGCCCATTTGCACCCACTGAATACTTTGACAATGAAACTGCATATTGCGCCAACAATACCAATAAATGCGAATATTTCTTCCCAATACGTGACAATTATACCAAACATGCCTTACTCCTTTGTTTGTTCTGGCAATTCAATGCCCACTTTGGTTTCGATTTGTTTTTTGAAATTTAATGTCAATAAATCAAAAATGCGCAATCCGGTGATGTCTTTCATGTTTTCAAAACAAGACATTATTTCCGTACCGGCAAAAAAACTGAATATTATTCGGGCCAATTCCATATCATTGGCCCATGATGGCAAAACCCACATTTCACACATATGAACCAATAATCCGGCGGCAAAATATGCAATAATTTTTGGAACCACGTGTCGCAGGCCGTTTGATGTTCTGCGTTGATTTCGATATGGCGCGGCAATAAATCCGGTTATTGTGTCGGCAGCAATGCAAATAAAAAGTCCCAGCATAGCCATTTTGACATCGCCGATAAATGACATAAATGCACCAAATGTCCCGTATGCTATTTTTGGTGCTGTCAAAGTGAATTTATCCATTTTATGACCTTGGGTCTGCCTGTTCATTTTATGCACCTATTATATCCGGTTATAATTTATGTTTTTACGCAAAAAAGGGGCAGAAATATCTGCCCCAGTTTTTAATACGTTCTGTCGGCAGATGCCCCGCGTTGTGCATCGTAATAACACGCAGCAGATAATGATTTGTCCATTTTGGCAATATCTTTCATAATATCACCGGCAAAAGACATCTGGGCCGATGTTAATTCACCGGTATCAAACATCTTTTTGACTTTTTCCATCAATGCCATGCCATGTTTATACAGATGTTCACGCAAAGTCATTATTTCTTCATGTGTAATCATTTTTTAACCTCTTTGTTTTTGAATTCGCCCAAGTGCGGTGTTGCCATTATCTTTAACAACATATCTGGCAGTGTGGCCAAATGCTGTGTGGTTTCGCCGGTTATTTGACCGATTGTGTCCGTCAAAATGAACAGGTCCATGATTTCGGCAGTTTTTGCCAATTCAATTACACGTTCCAACACTGCTTCTTTTGCTTTTTCTGATGTTGTCATGGTTAATCCCCTGTGGTTGTTGTCGCCGCAGGTGTCGCATTTGATAATGCATCCTGGATCGTGCAACGGACATTTGCTAATGTTATGTGTGGTGTAACCCCGGTTCCGGTAATGTATTTACCGCGATAAACTTTGCGTGGACAAAGTTTGTCTGTTTTGATTGGATAACCCCATACATCCCAAATCGGCACCGCCACACCATTAATTGTTACGGTATATTCGACCGGTGCACCGGTGATAATGTTGTTTGGGTTTAAACACAAAATCAGATTAAAATCGTCAAAATTAGCAATGTTGTTTGGGTTTGTAACCGTCAACAGCCCAGCGGTTGTCAAATTGGTCCCCCGATGTAAAATTTCGCAATTGTAATTCATATTAAACTCCTTTGGAAATTCTTGGGTGGGGCGAACCCCACCCATCGGGTTAAAATCCATAACCACATCCGCAGCCACCACCACAGAATGGCGATTGACCAGCATTGTAGGTCCATCCATTAGGATATCTCACAACATTCTGCATTTGATTCGCTAAGCGCAAATCTGCAACCTGCGATTCCAACGAAGCGATTTTGTTTTGTGCCAAAGCATCCAAAATCTTTTGCGTCTGCGCTGTTGTGTTTGCGTTGATAGCCGCTGTGTTTTGTGCGTTTGCATAGTTCACACCGTCAATTGCACGCAATGTTGAGCAGCAACACTGGTTTTGATTTGCCATAACCTGTTGCAAGGTTGAGTTGATAGACAAGACATCGCGATCTAATTCAGCGTATTTGTCACCGACATACCCTGTTATATCGTGATATACTTGGTTTGTTGCAGCCAAGATTTCGCGTTGATTCGCCGTTGTGTTTTGGTTATCAAAGCCCTGTTGTATTTGGTTCTGCAATGCTTCGGTTCCAAAGAATCCGCGACCACCAAAGCCGCCAAATCCACCAAAACCACCGCCCATCAATAACACCAGGAATAAAATCCCCATCATGTCATTGTTGCCAAAACCAAAGCCGCCATTTGCCACATATGGAAAACCATTTCCCCAGTGGTTACCTAACACCGCACTCATATCAGCCGGGGTCATTGGCGTATTTTTAACCAGTGCCACAGGGGGACTGAACAACATC
>CAMVAR010000044.1 GCA_947165555.1 uncultured Pseudomonadota bacterium
GTGCAGTATACTCCCGGAGATATGAGCCTCGTTTTTCTTCGCTTTCTGTGGCATATCTGACGCATTGGTTGGCGAATATTTATTTGACCCGATTATATCTGGGACAGATATGCTGTACCCGGCCGGTACCGAAATTACCGAAGAGGTTTTGGCAGATATTGAAAAGTTGGGAATCAAAGAAATTTCCATCATATCAATTGATAATACCACAATTACCGCACACATGCGCAATACGTTGGTTGCCGATAAAACGGCCAATCGTGAAGATGCGTTAATCGAAATTTACAATATTATCAGACCGGGCGAACGGCCAACATTAGAGGCCGCTATAAACCTGTTCCTGCGCCAAGGGTTCGAAGCGGCATACTATGATTTATCAGCGGTCGGTCGTTTCAAAATGAATAAACGTTTAAAAATCGATTCAGGTAAAAAGCCCGAAGATGAACGGTTATTGACCAAGGCGGACTTTTTGGCGGTTTTGAAAACATTGACCAACATCATCGACCACAAAGATACAATTGATGATATTGATAATCTGTCGAATCGTCGTGTTCGTACGGTTGGTGAATTGTTGGAGCAAAATTTCCGTACCGGTATGGTTCGTATCGAAAGACTTGTACGCGAAGCATTATCGTCACCGAATATTGCAACAATGCAACCCCAAGATGTCGTTAACGTTAATCCGTTGATGTCCCTGGTTGCGGAATTCCTTGGCACCAGCCAGTTGTCTCAGTTTATGGATGCATATAACCCATTATCTGAATTAGAACACAAACGTCGCATATCGGCATTGGGTCCTGGGGGGTTGAATCGCGAACGTGCCGGCATTGATGTCCGCGACGTTCATCCGACACACTATGGGCGTTTATGCCCCATCAACACGCCCGAAGGTGCAAATATTGGGCTAATTAACCACCTTGCTTCATATGCGCGCGTAAATCCGTACGGATTTATTGAAACGCCGTATTATGTTGTCGAAAATGGTAAAATCACTGACAAAATGGTGTATTTGACCGCAGACGAAGAGTTGGGACATAAAATTGCCCAGGGTAATACACCAACCACAGACAAAGGCGTATTGGCCGAAGATATGGTGACCGCGCGTGTTGACGGTGAATTTACACGTGTTCCGGCGGCCGAAATTGATTTAATTGACGTTGAACCGCGCCAGGTTGTATCTATTTCCACTGGGTTGATACCGTTTGTTGAAAATGACGACGCAAACCGTGCATTGATGGGTTCCAATATGCAACGCCAGGCGGTTCCACTAATGCGCGTACAAACGCCATTGGTTGGGACGGGTATCGAACGCGAAGTGGCGCGTGATTCCCGCACGGGCAAGGTTGCCAAACATAGTGGTATTGTTGAATCTGTGGATGCAAAACGTATTGTTGTTAAATGTATGAACAGTCGTAATGTTGTTACCGGGGTTGATATTTACAACCTGGAAAAATACGAACGTTCAAACAACGACACAATCTTGCACCAAAAACCATTGGTCAAGGCGGGCGACCGCATTTCTGCGGGCGACATTATTGCCGATGGTTCGTCAATGAACTATGGTGAATTGGCGTTGGGGCGCAACGTGTTGGTTGCATTCGTGCCATGGCGCGGGTATAACTATGAAGATTCTATTGTAATTTCTGAAAAAATCTCACGCGATGATGTTTATACATCGGTCAAGATTGTTGAAAAAGAAATCAAGGTTCGTGATACCCAGTTGGGCCCGGAAAGCTTGACGCGTGATATTCCGAATGTTAGCGAAGAGGCGTTAAAGAATCTGGACGAATCCGGTATTATTTATATCGGCGCGCGCGTAAAACAGGGCGATATTTTGGTTGGTCATGTTTCACCAAAATCCGAGACGTTATTAACCCCCGAAGAGGCACTGTTGCGTAACATATTTGGTGAAAAGGCATTGAATGTCAAAGACACATCTTTGCGTGTTGGGCCAAACGAAGAAGGTACGGTTATCGGCGTGAATATATTGACCCGTCATGGTGTCAAAAAGGATGAACGTACCCAGATGATTGAACTGGCGCGTATTGACCAAATCAATAAAGACCGCGAAGAGGAAATATTGATTATAGAAAAAGGCTTTGCGGACCAGGTGTATCAGATGGCCGAAGGTAAGATAATCGAATCCGGCAGTGGCAGTTTGAAACCATTCGTTGGCAAAGGTCTGACCCAGGAAGTGTTTGACGCGATAAAGCCAACCGATATGAAAAAATTGGTCGTTGCCGATAAAGAAATCCAGGCAAAAATCGACGAACTGCGTGAACAGCATAACATTAAATTGAAACAGTTGAATGAAAATGCCGACCACGAAATTGAAAAAGCCACGGAAAGCAATTCTTTGAATGCCGGTGTATTAAAAGAAGTTAAGGTTTATATCGCGCATAAAATGAAATTGCAACCGGGCGATAAAATGGCGGGCCGTCACGGAAACAAGGGTATTGTATCGCGTGTCGTTCCAATCGAAGATATGCCGCATTTGGAAGACGGTACCCCGGTTGATATCGTATTAAATCCGCTTGGTGTGCCAAGTCGTATGAACTTTGGCCAAATTTTGGAAACCCACCTTGGGATGGCGGCGCGCGCACTGGGCGAACAAAACAAAAACGCGCGGTTACCGATGATTTGCGTGCAATCATGGGCAAGATATATGGCAAAGACACGGCGGAAAAATTGGCAAAAATGACCGATACCGACGTTCGCGCCCAGGCCGCATTACTGCGTGATGGTGTGCCAATGGCAACGCCGACATTTGACGGTGCAACCCCCGAAGATGTTCGTAACATGTTAAAATTGGCAAATTTACCTGAAACAGGCCAATTCACATTATATGACGGCGTAACCGGTGAAAAATTCGCCCGTCCGGTAACGGTTGGTGTGATGTACATGTTGAAATTGCACCACTTTGTCGACGAAAAGATTCACGCGCGTTCCACGGCAAGTTATTCGTTGGTAACACAACAGCCATTGTCCGGTAAGGCGCATATGGGTGGCCAACGTCTTGGTGAAATGGAGGTTTGGGCACTAGAGGCACACGGTGCGGCCCATCTGTTGCGTGAAATGTTGACGGTCAAATCGGATGATATTACCGGCCGAAACAAGATGTACGAATCAATCATTTCGGGCAGTGATGATATCCAAACCGGTACCCCAGAGGCGTTTAATGTGTTCGTTCGCGAACTGCGTGGATTGGGGTTGGCGTTAACACCAAAAAAGATTGATTAGTGGATAGTGTAAGTGGTTAGTGGTTAGTACAAATTTACTAATCACTGCCATCACTAATCACTATCACTAACCACTAAACAACTAAGGAGACTATAAATATGGCAAATATGTTGCAAAAGATATTTGGACAAATCGAAACCCGGGAACAATTTGATGCGTTGCGCGTTACAATTGCATCACCTGAAGAAATACTTTCCTGGTCCCATGGCGAGGTTACAAAACCGGAAACCATAAACTATCATTCATTAAAGCCCGAAGCAGACGGTCTGTTTTGTCAAAAGATTTTTGGCCCGGTCAAGGATTATGAATGCGCCTGTGGAAAATATAAAAGAATCAAATTCCGTGGCGTTATTTGTGAACGTTGTGGGGTCGAAGTTGGCTCTGCATCGGTTCGTCGTGAACGTATGGGGCATATTAAATTGGCAATGCCGGTTGCACACACATGGTTCCTGCGCGAAGGCAAAATCGCAACGTTATTGAACAATTTGTCACAAAAGAAATTGGAACAGGTTGTATCCTATGATGCGTACATTGTGATTGAACCGGGTTTAACGAATTTGAAACCGTATGATGTAATTAGCGAAGATGAATATCGTGCCGCGGTCGAAGAATTTGGCCCGGATGCGTTTCGTGTTGGTATTGGTGCCGAAGGTATCCGCAGTATTATCGCCAACCTTGATATGGGCGATGAAAGAACACGTCTGCGCGCCGAATTGGCGAACACCAAATCCGAAGCAAAACGTAAATCTATTATTAAACAGTTAAAGTTAGTAGAGGCGTTTTTAGATTCTAAAACCGAACCTGCGTGGATGTTGCAGGATATTATCCCGGTTATCCCCCCAGATATGCGTCCGTTGGTCACATTGGATGCGGGGCATGTTGCGGCGTCTGATTTGAATGATTTGTATCGTCGTGTCATTATTCGTAATAACCGTTTGAAACGTTTTATGGAAATGCATGCGCCGGAAATCATTATTCGTAACGAAAAACGCATGTTACAGGAAGCGGTCGATTCCTTGTTTGACAACGAACACAAGGCGCGTCCGATGGTTTCGCAAAATCGTCGCCCGCTTAAATCTTTGTCGGGGTCATTGCGTGGTAAATCCGGTCGTTTCCGTATGAATTTGTTGGGTAAACGTGTGGATTATTCGGGACGCAGTGTGATTGTGTCTGGGCCATCATTAAAAATGCATCAGGTTGGTCTGCCCAAGGCGATGGCACTGGAATTGTTTAAACCGTTTGTGTTTGCGCGCCTTATGGCGGGGGATTATGCGAATACATTAAAAACGGCCCGTAAAATGGTCGAAAATGGCGAAGATATTGTTTGGGAAATCCTGGAAAAGGTAATTTACGAACATCCGGTCCTGCTGAATCGCGCGCCATCGTTACACCGTTTGTCGTTGTTGGCATTTGAGCCGGTTTTAATAGAGGGCAAGGCAATCCGTTTGCATCCACTGGTTTGCAAGGGCTTTAATGCGGACTTTGACGGGGACCAGATGGCCGTCCATGTTCCAATTTCATTAGAGGCACAGTTAGAGGCGCGTACATTAATGTTATCAACAAATAACATATTGTCGCCGGCGAACGGTGAACCAATGGTCGTCCCGTCCCAAGACATGGTGTTGGGTATTTACTATATTTCGTTGATAAACGGCGAACATAACGAAAAATCTCCACGGTTCAGCAGTATGGACGAAGTTGAAATGGCGTTGGAAAATAAAACTATTACATTGCACACGCCGATTGTCGCGCGTATCAACGGTAAGAATTATAAAACAACGGCCGGGCGTATGATTATTGGTCAATTGTTACCAAAATCTGATAATATGCCATTTGATTTGGTTAACAAGGTTATGGGGCGTGGCGATTTGGAATCGTTACTATCAGTTACGTATGAACGTTGTGGTGACAAGGCGATGATTTTGTTGGCCGATGCGTTAAAAGATACTGGTTTCGAACAGGCCGCGCGCAGTGGTATTTCCATTGGTTTCGATGATGTTGTCATTCCGGCGGAAAAAGAAAAGATGATTGCCGCCGCCGAACAGGCCGCCGCCGATATTGAAGAACAATATCAAAACGGGTTGCTGTCATCGGGCGAACGTTACAATAAACTTATTGATATGTGGCAACGCACGACCGAAGACCTTGGTAAAATCGCGTATGCGGCATTGGGTAAAAGTACCGGCGACAATTGGAATTCTATCTATATGATGGCGGATTCCAAGGCCCGTGGTTCCAAGAATCAAATTCAACAGTTGGCGGGTATGCGTGGTATGATGTCAAAGCCCGATGGTTCGATTATCGAAGTTCCGATTATTTCGAACTTTAAAGAGGGCTTGACCATGGCGGAATACTTTACATCCACCCACGGTGCGCGCAAGGGGCGACCTGAATGGCCGCACGCAGGCGGGTTATTTGACGCGTCGTTTGGTCGATTTGGCATTGAATACGGTTATTACTGAACACGATTGTGGAACAACCGAATTTATTACTGCAAAACCCGTGTACCAGGGCAGCACACTGTCCGTGCCATTGGGTGACGTTGTTTTGGGACGTACCGCGGCACACGATATTATTCACCCGATTACCAAAGAAGTTATCGTTCCTGCGGGTGAATTGGTGACCAAGGTTGCGGCGCGTAAAATCAATGAATCCGGTCTGCCTTCGGTTGATGTGCGCAGTGTGCTGACCTGTCACAGTGATGGTCTGTGTGCAAAATGCTATGGTATGGATTTGTCGCGTCAATCCCTGGTACATGTCGGCGAAGCGGTCGGTGTTATTGCGGGCCAGTCAATCGGTGAACCGGGTACCCAGTTAACGTTGCGTACGTTCCACATTGGTGGTATCGCATCCGGTGGTGCCGAAAGTCATTACATAGAGGTTCCGATTGCCGGTACAGTCAAAGTAAATGGT
>CAMVAR010000045.1 GCA_947165555.1 uncultured Pseudomonadota bacterium
AGACCGATATTCCGCGGTCACGCAATTCCGCCGCCAACGCGATGCTAAATGACATTACATACGATTTTGTTGCGGCATATACCGCAAAGTTGCCCAACGGCAAAAATGCCGCAAGTGACGCCACATTTATAATACGTCCGCCGCGTTGCATATGCGGCAATACGAACCCGCAAATTCCCGTAAGTGATGTGCAGTTCAAATCTATCATTGACATTTCGCGTACGGGGTCGGTTTCATCAAACGGCCCGTATGTGCCAAACCCCGCATTGTTTATCAACAAATCAACAATAAATTTGCCGTTCTGTGATTCCGTGGCCAGCATATCTTTCACGCGCCCCGCGCCATTTGCGCCACACAAATCGAATGCAAATGTTCGCACGGCAATATCGCGCCCCGTCAATTCGCGCGCAAATTGGTTCAGTTTATCCTGTTCCCGGGCAATCAACCACATTTCTGTGGTTTTGCCGGCACCACTGTGTTGGGCATAAATCTGGCGGCCGAACTCTGCACCCATACCCGAACTGGCCCCTGTAATGATAATAATATGTTTCATGGGTATGATTATATTACAAAAATGCTTGATTTTCAATTAAAAACTCTATATAATTTGTGCTGGTTTCGTGGGCGGGCGCGAAATCAGTCCGACTAACCCCGCAAGACCCTGCGGTTTTCTGATAGAAAAATATGACCGTGGCGGCAAACTTTGTATGAATTTATAATGAAAGATTTATCCAAAGATTTATTTAACCCAATTGCCAACGAAGATTTCGTTAAAATGTTTGATGAAAACTATGGCAAACAAGAAACATTGCAAGGATACGCAACCAAGGGCACCGTCAAGGATATTCGTGGTGATTTTGCCATGGTTGATGTTGGCCTTAAATCCGAAGGTCGCGTTCCATTAAAGGAATTCGGCGCATCGGTTCCATCGGTTGGCGATATAATCGATGTTTTTGTTGAAAGATACGAATCCCGCGAAGGAACGGCGGTTCTGTCCTATGCCAAGGCGCGCGCCGAAAAGGCATGGAAAGAATTGGAAAAGACCGTTGCCGAAGGTATTGACCCCGAAGGGACAATTATCGATGTCGTTCGTGGTGGCTATACCGTTGACATCAATGGCGTATTCGCATTTATGCCATCGTCCCAGGTTGACCATAAACCGGTTCGCGATGCGAAATCTCTGATTGGGTTGAAAGACAAATTCCGCGTTTTGAAAATGGATGCGTTGCGCACAAACGCAATTGTTTCCCGTCGCGCGATTCAATCTGACACAATCGCCGCCGCCCAGAAAGAGGCATTAAAGAACATTGAACTTGGCGCGGTTTTGGAAGGTACGGTTAAAAACATTACCGATTACGGCGTGTTTATTGACCTGGGCGGAATTGATGGTTTGTTGCACGTGACCGATTTGTCATGGAAACGCGTCAATCATCCACGTGAATTGGTTCATGTTGGCGAAAAAATACGGGTCAAGGTCATTCAATTCGACCCAGAAACACACCGTATTTCACTTGGCGCGAAACAATTAGAAGACGACCCATGGGATACCGCATCGCGCGCATTCAATGTTGGCGATACCGTATCGGGCAAGGTTTCTTCTGTTACCGATTATGGCGCATTTATTGACCTGGGGAATAATATCGAAGGTTTGGTCCATATGTCTGAATTGTCATGGACAAACAAAAATATTCACCCGTCCAAGGTTTTGCAGAATGGCCAGGATGTAAACGTTGTCGTATTGGATATTGACCAAGAAAAACGCCGTATTTCGTTGGGCTATAAACAATTGCAACCAAACCCGTGGAAACAATTTGCCGAAACACACAATGTCGGCGACATTATCACCGGGCCGATTAAGAATACAACCGAATTTGGTCTGTTTGTTGCATTGACCCCGGAATTGGACGGTATGGTTCACATTTCCGATTTGTCTTGGAACCGTTTGGACGAAGAAGAATTAAAGAAATTCGTCCGTGGCCAAGAAGTGACCGCGAAAATTTTGGACATCAATCCAGAAAAAGAACGTGTCACATTGGGTATCAAACAATTGACGGCCGGCGCGGACAACAACGCGGCGTCTATCAAGAAAGGCGCGGTTGTATCCGGCACAGTATCTGAAATCACACCGGATGAATTGATTTTGGCGTTGCCGAACGACATCCGTGGAACAATTCGTCGCACCGATTTGTCGCGCGAAAAATCTGAACAGGATACATCCAAGTTCAAGGTTGGCGACACGGTCGAAGCATCGGTTGTTTCCGTGGAAGGTAACAATGTTAAATTGTCCATCCGTGCACTTCAGGTCACATTGGAAAAACAGGCGGTCAAAGAATACGCCAACGAAGCAGACAGCGGTTCTGTTTTGGGTGACATCCTTGGCGCGGCCATTGAAAACAGCAAGAAATAATCTGTCGTTTTCAATAACAAACAAAAATCCCCGCTTGATTGCGGGGATTTTTTTATGATATAATTCGGCGACAATACAAGAAAGGATTAGCGATGAAACCAAAAATGATTCTTCTTATGGGCGGCCAAGGCGTAGGCAAGGGCACACATGCACGCACGCTGGTTGCGCGTGATGGATACGCATATTTTGAAACCGGCGCGGTATTACGCGCGTTACCGCCGGAATCAAATCTAGGCCAGATTATCGCACGTGGCGAATTGGTCCCGGACGCCGAATTATTTGACGTTGTTGCATCACAAATTGATGGTGCAGGCGATATAATTCTTGATGGTTTTCCGCGCACATTGGGCCAGGCCCAATGGATTGTTCAAAATTATTCTGATAAATTTGATATTCGTGTTATATACTTGAATGTGCCGGAAAGTGTTATGTTGGCGCGTATTGAAAACCGCATCCGCGAGGGTGGGGGACGCGCCGATGATGCCGACGCCGCAATTGTTCGCCGCCGATTGGACAGTTTTTGGAAAACAACCATGCCGGCAATTGAATGGTTGCGTACCGCGCCCGGCATACGTTTTTCGGATATTGATGTGTCCGCGGACGAATTCAAAGATAATTTTGCACGCGTATCGGCCGCATTGTCGCATTAAATGATGCGACGCCACACGGCGATAACCAACGCATATCCGACCAATAATGCCATAATCAGTGCGAATATTATAAGCCCTGTGTTTGTATATTCTGCAAATGGCAGGCGTACGTTCATACCATAATACCCCACGACCAATGTTGGTGCCATCAGTACAATATTCCACATGGTTAATCGATTAATGTATGTATTGGAATCGATATTAATAACACTTTCGAATGTTTCTTTGATAGATTTTAACATTTTGGTATAACTGGTTACAACCTCGATACCCTGGGACAGTTCGATACGTGAATCTTCGACCAGTTCTACGCATTCATCGGTCTTTGCAAATCCGCGCACTTTTTCCAGTTTGTCTAACACCGACAAATTTCCCTTTAACCCGGTCATATATAATGTATAACTATTTTCCACGTCCAACAATGCCAACAGGTCACGTTTTCTGATTTGCTGTTGCAGATTTTTTTTAGATTCCACGACACGTTTGTTTAGTTCTTTTAAACACCGCAAATAAGACTCTGCAATATAATAGATAATATTTAATATAAATTCTTCACGGTTTGCTTTGTCTGCGGTCTTAATTTTATCCAATAAATCGCATCGTTTGCGACATACAGTAATAACACGACTGGTTGAATAAATTATAGACAATGGCTCTGTGTGCCATTGTGTGTCGGTTTCACGGTTGACGATTGGAAAGCGCACAATTATAACCTTGTAATCATCTTCGATTTCTATGCGTGGTTGTTCGTCTGGGTCTAAAATGTCCGAAATTGTGTCTTCGTCAATTTTGTATTCATCTTGTAATTTTTCAAAATCTTCATGGTCTGGGTTTCCGACGTTCACCCATGTAAAGCCCTTTAATTTTTCTGATATGAACATGGAAGCCTCCTTGGAATAAAAATTAACCTGGGTATTCTATTCACAAAAAAATAAAAATCAAACTAAAAAATTCCTGGGACAAGAATACTATATAAAAATGGTTAAAAACGATTATACTTGTGTATTATGCCAAAGTTTAAGATGCCATCTGCATACCGTATATCGCAATACCTGCTTCGGGTGCTGGTTGTGTTTTTGTGCATATTGCTTGTTGTGTGGGCCGTTGGATACATGGGGCCATTAATCACATTAATATTTTAAAATTCTTGGCCGAACAATAGATGTTGTTCACATATCTAAGGCCCTGAATCAGAATCTTATTCAGTCCCGCTAGCTGACTTATCAAGATACAGGCATCAGTCCAAGGATAATTTTTTGTTTTCTAACACAAAAAGTAATAAAAATATGTTTGATTTATTTAGTCACATTGTTATTATTATGCACATGATGAAAGCATTTGTTACAATCTTACTATTTTTTGTTACACTGCCCGTGGGTGCAGATTTTGATACCAGGGCCCGGTCTGCATTTTTGATAGACTATGATTCCGGTGTGGAAATCGTTGCCAAAAATGCGGATACATTGATGCCACCGTCGTCAATGTTAAAATTGATGACATTGGCTGTGTTGTTTGACCGTGTGAAATCTGGGGAATTGTCGTTAGATACCCGATTGCCGGTCGGCCCCAATGCGGATTATAAAAATCCCACCTGGTACCCGGCCAGCAAGATTTGCCTTACCGCGGGCCAAGAAATAACTGTTCGCGATTTGATTTTGGGGCTTATTGTTGTATCTGGGGGGGACGCGTCGGTTGTTGTTGCCGAAGGTATTGCGGGCACCGAAGATAATTTCACAAAACTAATGACAGACAAGGCACGCAGTATTGGTATGCCCCGATCGACTTTTGGTAATGCGTCTGGATTACCGCATGATAATAATCTGATGACCAGTCGCGAATTGGCAACACTGGCGTATCATATTATTTCGGATTATCCAGATTTGTATCCGATGTTTGCGACGAAACGCTTTGAATATGCGGATTATAATGATTCGTGGTGCCGCGAATGGGGCCGCACCCATACATTGAATTATAATCGATTACTGTTTATTATGCCGGGTGCCGATGGGCTTAAAACCGGGCATACGGATATGGGTGGTTATGGTATGGTGGCCAGTGCGGTATCCGCCGGCCGTCGTCTAATTGGTGTAATAAATGGGTTTAATGGTCGCGGTCATGATGCGTTGGCCAACGAAATGAAGAAATTATTAACGCATGGGTTTACAACGACAACAACACGTGTATTTTATCGCCCCGGTGATGATGTTGTGCCGGTGCCGGTCTGGTATGGCCGACGTGACACGGTCATGGCGACGGTTGATAAAACATTTGCCGTAACAACGGAAAAATCGGTTGGTGTATCTGGGTTGCGGATATTGGCGCGATATGATGACCCGGTTGCGGCGCCGGTTGGGGTGGGGGACACGGTTGGCGAAATTGTTGCCGAACAGAACGGGCGTATTGTTGCCCGCGGTAAATTGGTTGCAAAAAATCGTGTATCCCGGATTCAGTTTTTTGGTCGTATGTGGAAAAATATTATGGTTTTAATTATGGGAAAATAGCAAGATGGCCAAAAAGAGCGCAAATCTTTATGAATTTCCTCATCCGATGGATAATGACGAATTAATTGGGCATTCGTCCACATTAAACGCGTTTGTTGACGCATGGAATAAACGGAATATGCACCCGATACACCCGGTGTGGATGTTGACCGGCCCCCGCGGTATTGGCAAGGCGACACTGGCGTACAAAATTGCCAAGATGGTCTATGGTAACATTGGTGATTTTTTTATTATCGATATGGACCGCAATCTGGACAAGGACGGCAGGTTAAAACCGGATGGTAAATCTATATCTGTGTTCACGGTTCGCAACACAATTGACAAGATGCAGATGTCATCAATGTCCGGTGAATGGCGTGTTGTGTTAATTGATGCCGTGGACCAATTAACGACGGCGGCTGCCAATGCAATATTAAAATTATTAGAAGAACCACCGGCCAAAACACTGTTTTTATTAGTTACACATCAGTTGTCTAATGTTTTGCCGACGGTTCGTTCACGCGCCCGGGGTGAAAAAATGCGCCCATTGTCGAT
>CAMVAR010000046.1 GCA_947165555.1 uncultured Pseudomonadota bacterium
GTCTGCGAATACAAAACCTTTGACCTGGTATTCGTCTGGGATAAATATTGGAAAATTCAATTGGGTTGAACCATTTAATTTCCACATCCCGCCAAGTGAATATGATGTATATGCCCAATTACGACTGCCCACGCCGGCGATATCAAATCCGCGCAATGATTCACCACCTAAAAAGTAACGATATACACGTGGTACATAATCGTCATCAATTGTTTGGATATATCCAAAATCCATTGATGTCCGCAACTGCCACCGGTCGGACCAGAACTTTACCATTGCGGTAATATCGGCATTGTATCGCATAAATGTTTCCGTGCCGCCAAATCCGGTATAGGCGATACCCATATTCCCGACCAACCCAGTATGAGTATTTTGTTCAAAATTCGTATCCAAATTATAGTACTTTAAATATGTTCCCAACGTGTATAATGTCGCCTTTTGCCATCCACCAATCTGCAAATCATAGTTTTGGTCAAATGCCGCCGATAGACGTAATGTCTGGGACCAATGGTCGGTCAGTTGCCACCCCAAACGGCCCGCAATCGTCAACGAATCACGGTCATATCCAAAGCCCCCCAATCGTTTATAGTTGTACATTGTGTATGATGTATCAAAACCGGCGGACAATGCCCGACCAAACAAAAATGGTTCGGTAAAACTAAATAACGCCTGTTTTTGATATTGGGCAATCGACCCGCGCAGTTGTACAATTTGGCCACGTCCCATAAAATTATTTTCGGTTATACCGGCATCCACCATGAACCCATTGATATTTGACCAACCAAAACCGCCCGATAGTTCACCGGTTGGTTGCTCTTCAACCTTGATATCAAGATTCATCATATTCGCATCGGCAATCCGCGTAGGTATCATCTGTACATCTTTGAAATAACGCGTCCGCATCAGTTTTTGACGCCCCTGTTCAATGGTCTGTAATGAAAATGGGTCGCCGGCACGCATAGGAATCAGTTGATTAATCACCGAATCAAACGTGCGCACATTGCCCAAAATGTTAATGGAATTTAAATAAATACGATTTGTTTTTTGTATTTTAAAATTTAAATCTATGGTATGTGTATCATCGTTTTTTGTTGGTATCGGTTCGACATTGATAAACGCATACCCATAATCGGCAACGGCACCACGAATTGCGGCAATACTGGCCTCTATTTTATCAACGTTATATACATCACCGGTATCGGTTTTCATGGCGTCATATAGCACATCATCGGCAACATCCGGAAATGGATTATTGATTTCAATTTTTCCGATTTTATAGCGTGTGCCTTCGTCAACAACAAATTCCACGGAATAATATTCGCGGTCGGGTGTGAATACGCCCCGGACATCTTTGACATTAAAATCTACATATCCATTGCGCAGATAAAATTGGCGTAACATTTGTTGGTCATACTTTATACGGTCTTCATCATAAACATCAAATTGTGTCATAAAACGCCACCACGCATGTTCGCGTGACAAAATTTCCCCGCGCAGTGTTCGGCCACTAAATTTTTCGTTTCCACTAAAATCAATATTATGAATATAGGTCGGATGACCTTCGCGGATTTCATAAACCACATTCACACGATTGTCATCCAATATGATTTTTTTGGGTTCAATTTTTGTACCGAAAAAACCCTTGCGCTGATAGACGGTTAACATGCGCGCCACATCGGCCCCAATTACCGATTCGTCGTATGCCGAACGTTCTTTTAATCGAATTTCTTTCTTTAAATCATCGGTTGAAACATCGTCATTACCTTCGACCGTAACCATGTTTATAATCGGTGCTTCGGTAACATTTAATTTCAGCACCGTCCCATCAACGACAACATTTATTTTTGAAAAATAACCACTTTCTTGTAATTTTTTTGCAATTTTATTTGCGCCTTCGTTGGTGATGTTGTCGCCAACACGTGCATCGGCCAGAATACGCACCGATTCTGCGTCCATTCGACGATTACCATTAACATCAATACGCGATATAACAATGGCATCGGCCGCACCGACCATCAATATGCTTGTACCAAAAACAGTAATTTTTTTCATCATAATCCAAACACCCGTGCCAAATCATTCCACATTGTGAACATTAATACAAATGCTAAAAATGCCCAACCACAAATAATTGCGATTTCCATGCCGCGCCCGCCCAGTTTTCTGCGAATAATGGCCTCTATGATTAAAATCAACAGGTATCCACCATCCAACACCGGTAATGGCAACAGGTTAATTACCCCCAAATTAACCGATAATAACGCAATAATAGATAACAATGCAAAGAAACCACTTTCCAATGCGCGACCGGATACCTGGGCGATTGTAATAAACGACCCCAGTTGTTTTGATGACCGGTCACCGGTAATAATCTGTTTTAATACGGTCAACAATGTGCGTGATTGATAGTATGTTTCGCGTGCGCCCGAATAGATTGCACCAAAAAATCCTTTTTTGCGAAATTCGGTCTTACTGCCGTCTGCAACCAGTCCCCATCGTTCCGCCGGCCCCAATTTTACGTTAATAACATCATCACCACGCATAATTGTTACATTTGCGTCCCGCGTCCGTGCCAGTTCTTTGGCAATAACCAATTCACCCCAATTTGTAATATTTGACTTATCTATCTTTACAATAACATCGCCCGGTTTGATGCCCGCATTGAATGCAATGCTTTCTTGGATAACCTGGCCGACGACGGGCAATTGTACATTGCGTGGTTTAAATGCAAAAATGGCCGAATATATTGCCCACGCCAAAACAAAGTTCATAAAAACGCCGGCCCCAATAATAATAAATTGTTTCCATGCAGGCGCCGACAAATAATGGCCTTGTTTTTGTTCTGGGGATAATTCTTGATATTTTTTGCGTCGAAACATGTCTTCTTGGCCATAAATAGAAACATATCCCCCCAATGGCAAACATGCAATTTTCCATATTGTACCATGTTTGTCGTGCCATTTTATAATCGCCGGTCCAAAACCAATCGAAAACGCATCAACACGTACCCCGGCCCAGCGCGCGGCCAAAAAATGCCCCAGTTCGTGTATAAAAACCACGACCCCCAAAACGACAATCAACGCAACAACGGTCAATACAATATGCATGTTCATATACCCCTTTATCCTGTTCGCCGCCTTAGGCCAACATTAACCACACCAACGGCAATACCAAAATCCACCCATCAAAACGGTCAATGATACCACCGTGTTTTCCCAACAGGTTGCTAAAATCCTTGATTTTCAACCTGCGTTTTACAAAACTGGCCATTAAATCACCATATTGCGACATCAGTGCGATTCCAATCCCGACCCACACCATTTGCATTTGAAAATCGCCTATAAATATCGGTCGATATACAATCGCGGCAATTGTTCCGCCGATAACACCAAAAATTTGCCCGGCCCACGTTTTGTTTGCAGATAGTTTTTCCCACATTTTATCGCCACCAATAATGCGCCCAAACAGCCACGCACAAATATCCGCCATGGATACGATAACCAGTATCATCAATACCAACAACGGTCGATGTCCAACGGTCATGATTGATATAAAATCCAATCCCAATATCCCCAAAAACCCCAAGAAAATCGCGGTGTTTTTTATGCTAAACATTACATCTTGGGGGGCGCGCCACATACAGCGCAGAAATTCCAATATCATTGCGGCAACGATAACAATTCCGGCCCAGTACACGGCGGCAACACCATGATGTTGTAAAAATGCGATGGCAATTGCGCCAATCAACAACGCACCCGCAACTAAAACCCTGTTTGTGACATCTGACATTTTATAAATTCCTATTTTTTTGTACCGGCGTAATTAGCCTTTTTACCACCACCGAAACGCCGATTTCGCTTTGCATATTCGTCCAGGACAAATTGCCATAATTTTTCGCTTTTTACTAATTCTGGCCAGTGTTCTGGCACAAACATCAATTCTGCGTATGCCAGTTTCCATAGCAAGAAGTTAGAAATCCTGAATTCATTACTGGTCCGGACCATCAAATCCACAGGTAACAAATCGCCGGTATCCAGAAATGTTTCAAACGTTTCACATGTTACGTGTTTTCCGGCATCAATTGCAGAATTGACAGCCGAAACAATTTCATCTTGCCCGCCATAGTTTAATGCAAACACAACGGTTCCCGCGGTGTTTTCCGCCGATTCTTGTTCCAGTTTATCGCACAATTTGGCCAATTTCTGGGGCAACCGTTCACGCGACCCAATTACGCGATAACGCAGATTTTTCTCAATCGCATGTTTCAGGTTTTTGTTTAATTCTGAATAAAACAAATCCATCAAGAAATTAACCTCTTCATCGGACCGTGTCCAATTTTCGGTCGAAAAAATAAAGAACGTAATTGTTGTCACGCCACGTGCAATAAACCAATCAACCAATGTTTCAAAATTTGCAATCCCGGCCCGATGTCCCATCAGTGGCGGTAAACCACGTGCTTCGGCCCAGCGACGGTTTCCATCACATATAAATGCAATATGCTGTGGCACCTTGGTCGGATGGACTGCATTATTACATTGTTTCTTTTTAAACAATCTTAGCATTTTTTGTTACCAGTATTTTGAATTAACGAATTTCGAATTACCAATTACACAGACATAATATCTGCTTCTTTTTGTTTGGCGATTGAGTCCACTTCGGCACCACGTGCATCAAATATTTTTTGAATATCAGATTCGTATTTGCGTTGTTCATCTTCGGAAATTTCTTTATCGGTAACGGCGCGTTTAATTTTTCCCATTGCATCCTGGCGAATATTGCGCATAGAAATCTTGGCATCTTCGGCATATTTTCCGGCAACCTTGGTCAGTTCGCGCCTGCGTTCTTCGGTCAGTGGTGGCATATTCAATCTGATAACGCCACCGGCACTCATCGGATTCAGTCCCAATCCCGAATCCCGAATCGCTTTTTCAACGGCGCCAACATTGGAAATATCCCAAACGGTGACACTTAATGTTTGATTGTCGGGGGTTGAAACGGTCGCCAATTGATTCAATGGCATATCCGAACCATAGGTCTGAACACGCACACCATCCAACAGGTGTACCGATGCGCGCCCGGTGCGCAAACCGGCGTATTCATTGCGCAAAACGTCAATTGTTTGACTTGTTTTTTGTTCGACTTCTTCCCGTAAAGATGTGTAATCCATATTATAAAACTCCTTGCTATGCAATCCCAGGTTAGCAAATATATTTGACATTTGGCAAGAAGAAATATACAATGTGTATCCGATATGGGGTTGTAGCTCAGTTGGTAGAGCACTTGCATGGCATGCAAGGGGTCGTCGGTTCGAGTCCGATCAGCTCCACCAGGTTTTATTGACCCGCACGGGAATGTGCGGGCGTTTTAATGTTTCATACAAAGATAAATTCTATTTAGAAATGCATATACACGTTTTGGATTAATCCAATGTATTTATCGAACGAAACAACCCACGACGCAACGCCAACGCCGATGCAACGTTGGAGGCACAGTTCGAAGCGCAAACCGTCGCGCAGTTGTTGTAGTAGTAGCCAACGTACACCCAACGCGACAATGCCGGTCGTAACATTTTACAATAACAATGGCGATCCGTGCTGTACACATTCATGTTTTGATTTGTCGCAACACATCCCTGGGTTGTGCAATCGGTTGCGCATGCGGAAATCCCGCTGACCACACCATACGAAAATCGTGTTGACCATGTTTTATTGACATTGTCTGAACCGTTTGCCGTACCATTATACATCGGATTCAGTGCGACGACCATGGCGTCGTTACGCACACACAGGTCCGCCGCAATCGCACCCGTTGTAATGATTATGCCGAATAATATAAAACATAATTTTTGCATTTTCCTTTCCCTCTTTTTTTTCCGCCGGCCCCGTTGCAACCCATTCCGACGGCGGATTTTTATATGTAAAAAGTGTATCAAAAACCAAG
>CAMVAR010000047.1 GCA_947165555.1 uncultured Pseudomonadota bacterium
GGCTTTAGGTTTATTCGGGTTATTTTGTCGGATTTGGTTGGTAGGTTTGATTGTTTTTGCAACCATTCATTATTGCTCAGTTGTCTGGCCCGTGTACCAACAACACTTTCCGCGCCGCGTTCCAATGTTGGCATACGGTCCGCAACAATATACCGAACATGTTCGGCGTCGGACCCGGTTTTACGTGTTGGATTGTTAATGTCCATAATATACCCGGTATCGGCGTTGTACATTCCGGTTGGATTTGCACATTCGGTATCCGAAAATGGATGATAATAATATGCACCGCCCATTGGCCGTATCCATCCAGATTGCAACCCATTCGTATCATATCCCGGAAACGCAAAGTCAGAACACGCCTGGCCAAATGGTTGACGGGCGCGCGGCGACATTTGCGTTGGAATATTATTTTGGGGAATGTCAAAGTCCAAAGATGGCGTAATCTGTTGAAGATTATCGGATTGCACATCGTCATCAACATACACGTCTGTATCGTGCGTATCCTCAGACGCTTCTTCATCAATGACGTCCGCATCCGGCATATCATCATTTGATTCCACGGCGACCGCGATAGGTGCGCCATGCGCCGCCAATTTAATTTCAAGCGCGTTAGGTGTATCATTTTCCACAGAATTATCAAATACCACCCACTGTACGGCAACATGTGCGATTGTTTCCGCAATTGGTCCCGTTGGATTATATTGCAATGTTATGGTACACGATACATCCGGTGATATTGGCGAATTTGTGCATGTCTCGTTTGATGTGATACCCGGATTTTCGTCCGAATCAGAATCAACATTAACCCGTATTGACGTAATGGACACATGTGTATTCGACGATACTAAAATATTCTGGGTTCGAATTTCACCAACATTGGTATCCGACCAATCAATTGGTCCGGCCGGGTCAAAATATATTGCAGGTGCGGGTGGCAAAACCTGGTCTTCAATAACGACAGGCGCCTTTTGTTTTCCGCTTAACAATAATATAACCAACACCACAACTATCACCAACGCCGCAATCAACAATAGCCATTGCACATACTTTGGTGTTGATTCTTTGAAATCTAAAAATTGTTGCTTTATTTTGCCCATTGTATCTGACCGTCCCAAACAGAATTATTACTGGATACGCACAACCTGACATGTGGCACCACTGAATTTCAACAATTGGTCACACAGTTTTTGTGCCGTGTCAATATCCGGCATTGGCCCAATCCGCAAACGATATAACCGCGCGGCCGATGATGTTGCACCCAACTCACCAACGCCTTGGTCATCAACGGCATAGAACACACTGTCTTTGTATTTTGTTAATAAACCCTGACCATCATTACCGCTAAAACGTGCCAACAAATCCGCCCAGTATTCATCCAACGCGCGTACACTGGAATCCGAACGCAGTTCCACCGCGACGCCACCCTGGTTACTGGTTATTAACGGAATGTTCGATTGTGGCAAATACGCACCGGCCGTATCGCGTGCCGTTGGTAACATTGTAACACCGCCACCCGCGCGGCCACCCGACGGCACCGTGCCATACATATTCATCATCGGCATTACCGTCGGTACCATCGTCGCGCCCGACATCGGCATATTACCAACGGTCATCGGCGTTGTCGTATAGTTGCCATAGCCCATATTTATCGCGGCCTGGTCCGCAGAATACGCGATGTTATTCAACGATTGCCCGGACATCATACTTTGCGCAACATTCGCCTCGGCCAGGGCCATCACACTCGCAGTATCGGCAATCAAGAACGGCTTGGAACGCTTTTTTATACATACAATGCGTTGTCCACTGCGTAGAACCATATCGCCAACGGCCTCGACAATTAATAAACGGCCGTCTTCACCATCTGTGCGGAATCCAACAGGTGATTCACCACCTTCGACCAGTAACGACACAACCGGCCGTTGCGTCATAGAAATAACCTTGTCTCCAAAATCGATATAGGTAAATATACGGTCACGCCACACACGCTCTGGTGCAATCACATAATCGTCTGGGTTTGGCACAAATATGTCCAAATCAAATCTAAATTCCGACGGGTCAATTTTCATTGTTTTTATCCAGTCATAGTTTTCGCCATCAACACCAATCGTGCCAGATTTTGCTGTCGGTGTTTTAAATATAGAGCCCATCTTTCCACCACCGGTCGTGTTTGTTGCCATCATTTGATTGGGCAAGCGTGCATTCCCATCCAACACAACATCTACCTGGGAATATGTAATGTCGGACGCATTTGCCGCCTCGCTGCGCAAATAGAATGTGTAAACATTACCTGATTTACCGGTTACAATCATATTTGTATCCGAACCCATATTATCATCGGCGGGTGTGATATAAATTGTACGTCCACCCTTGGTCGCATCAAAATTAAAATAACCGTCTTTGCCAATAACGGCATCTTCGATTTGTTCACCATTCGGCAGGTTAAGCATCGTGACCATTCCATTACGCAGTTTAATTGGTAACACCGTGCCCGATTCCCAGGCTAACTGGGCATAACCCGGCTTAATACTGCCACTGGCCATATTGGCATTTGGGTTGTCCCATGCGCGTTGGACCCCATATTCGGTGGCTGCCGCCAATGCGCACGAATCGGTAAACATGGCGACCGCCACACAAACGCCAAGCAAATATACAGTACCCATAAAATTCTTTATTAATCTCATTTCCTTTCCTTTTGCCGGTTTATTGTTTATACACCGTGTCCAGCGGGTCTCCGCCGCCGGCCTCGATAAAATAACCTGAAACCTTAATCCCCAGTGGGTTATTCATACGGTCGCGCCATTGTATTTTATCATCCATTTGTAATACCACCCGAATTGTATAATCTTTTTTGGTGGTTTGTCCATCTTTATCTGTACAAAAGTATTCAAAATTAACGGTGTACTGATTCGCCTGCAATTGTAATGGCAGGGCCTTGAACCTTACCGGACATACAAATTCGAAATCCGGATAGTCACGTGTTAACGCCGTGTATAATCCAGTCTTGCGAAAGTCATTGTACACCGCCGGCGTTGACCATGCGGCCATGACACCGTTCGCATCACTCCACCGTTGGCGCATGATTGATGTGTTTTTCTCTATTTCATTCCGGGCGCGAATATATTCCATAACGAACGCCTGTTTATAGACATTGATGTTTTCCGCATCTGGGGCCAAATCTTGAATCTGGACAATCATCGCATTTGCCGGTCGCGTTGTAACCAAAAATATCTCTGGGCGATTTAGTGGAAACATGTTTTGCACACACATAAACATCACAAACAGCACGACCAGCGTTCCGGCGAACACAAACATCAGCAATCGCGATAATAAAATTGGCGGTTCTATGCGGTCTTGCACGATAAATCCTCTCCTGTACTATAACGTGATTGTAGAAAAATAATTATACCCATTGCAAGCACTTTTTTATTATATTCGTGGCAATGGGTAATAAATTTTAATTAGCGGCTGTTACACAGTCTTTAAAATCGGATGCGTCAATTCTGTCCCAGCATTCGCGCATTTTGGACATTGATATCTGTGTTGGGGTTGTGGGGCCGCCGCCATTGACGGAACATACCCCGTTGTTTGGATTAACGTTGGTGTTACACGGTGTGCATGATTTTGTATCGGAATTTGCAAAACCATATCCATCTTGTTTGCACACAAAGTATCTGCAATTTCCACTGCCGACAGTACGTGTTTTTTCGACATGCTTGTCCGGGTCAAATGTGTCGTCGCTGAATCCGGTGCACCATGATTGTTTTACACAGTCTGTACGTGTTGCATTTGGTTGGTATCCATAACGGCACAGTATCGTTGTGTTGTTATTTGTTTTGGCGGATATTATTTTGCTTTTGACGGGACTAATCCACATAATATTTCGGTCGGTTCGTTCGCCCTTGATTTCAATTGGTGCCGCAATCACCCCATGGGGCAATATTTTTGTCGCCCCCAGCACGACGTGTGTTGCAATGTGATTATTGTTGCCATTTTGATTTTCGTATGCAAATACATCAACTTCATCGGTTATTTCGTTGGTTTTGCGTCCGGAATCCATAACATCCATATTTCCAAAACTCAGTGGATCTGTGGCGCGGATTAGCGCGGTTTTAGAGCCGTCTTTTGTGCAATTGTACCCAGAGTATCCCGCTTCGCACAGGGGATGGCAAAGTTCATCTTCCATCTCTAAATATCTTAACCAAATATCGCGAATTCCGTCATCATTCCCGGCCTGAATTTGTGTGGCGCAAAATTGTGCGCCGTGTTCATATATTTTGCGGGCAATGACCAAAACCACCGCGCCTTCGTCATCGTCGCCAAATGTTCCTTTGTATGTCCCCAGTTGACTTGATAATTTCGTATATGTGGTATTTATATTTGTATCAAATGTCCCGGTGGCGGCCCCATATATATCGTTTAGTAATGATATGACTTTTTTGGGGTTTTCAAAATTAAGGCCTGCGCCAAATGCGGTGTGTCCACATGTTATTGTCATGATGCAAATCATAGCGATGCTAAATTTCATTTGTGCCTCTCTCTTGTTGTTAATTTGTATAACAAAAAACCGTCAACGGAAATGACGGTCGGGGTGTTAGCATATCATAGACATTAAATGATACCGATGGCTTTCAATATATAGCCAATGGCACCCCGACAAATTTCGGGGGTATGTATCACAACGCGTGGCAAACATAATGCCAACGCACCGAATGTCTTTGGGCATGCTAATGCCCCGAACCGGACGTTCCATCTGGTTCGAACAAATTCTAGCAAAAATATATAAAATCGCGCAAGTATCTTTTTTCAGAAATATTGTGTTGCATGTGGCAAAAATGTGCTTGCATAAGAAAATAATAATCATTATAATATTTGGACTTGATTTTTTGGGATTTTGTGCTAACCTGGCGCGGGAATATCGGAACGTATTACGAACCAAATGCACAGAATTCTGGGATTTTTAGGGGCATGGTTCAATGGTAGAACATCGGTCTCCAAAACCGAAGACGAGGGTTCGAATCCTTCTGCCCCTGCCACGGTTTTTGGGATTTGGGGCGTGCGTTTTGATAACAAAAACAACAAAATTGGGTGCGTTTTATGAAAAAATTGCTTGAATTTATACGTGGTGTCCGGGGGGAATGGTTTAAAATTGTGTGGCCGTCCCGTTCCGATGTTGTGCGTGCAACCATTATGATTTTGGTGTTTTCTGGGCTTGCGGCGTTGTTTTTCTTTGTGATTGACGGCGGATTGAAACTTTTGGTTGAATGGATTTTTAAATAAACATATTACTAAAAAAAGTATGCCAAGGGGAATGTTATGGAAGATAAAATGCAGTGGTTTGTTGTAAATGTTCACACCGGGTGCGAAGACAAGGTTGCGCGCGGTTTGCGGGAACAGATTGATAAGCGCCGCTTGAATGCGTATTTTGGGGAAATTTTGGTTCCGACACGCGAAGTTACGGAAATCAAAGGTGGAAAACGCGTTAAATCGGAAAAGAAATTTTTTCCGGGCTATATCGTTGTTCAAATGGTTATGAATAACGAAACGTTTTCGTTGGTAAAACTAATGCCCCAGGTTGTTATGTTTCTGGGCGCGCGGCAAAAACCAATTGCGGTTAGCGAGGATGAAGCCCGCCGCCTGTTAAAGCAGGTAGAAGAGGGTAGTACCGTTCCGGACGATATTATTTACGAAGTTGGGCAAGAGGTACATGTTATTGATGGGCCGTTTGCGAACTTTAATGGTGTTGTGTCCGAAGTTGAGAATATAAAACAAAAAATGACCGTAACTATTTTGGTGTTCGGTCGCGAAACCAATGTCGAATT
>CAMVAR010000048.1 GCA_947165555.1 uncultured Pseudomonadota bacterium
GCGGATACGGTTGATTATATAGATATGCAACTGGACATTCAGATTCAGGAATTAATATCCCGGCGTGATAAATTGCGGGCGGAGTTAGAATCGTGCGAAAAGAATACACGTGGATTCAAGATAGCGGGAATATCAACCCTTGCCGCGACGGGTGTCGGTGTTGTTGGGAATATAAAGTTAGCGCAAGAGATAGAGAATCAAAAACGGTTCAAGGGCCGTGGCGGCGGCGGATACACCGGTGGTGCGGGCGGTCCCAATGCAGACACCAGAACCGAAGAACAAAAGGCCAGTGCGGAATGTCAAATGTTTTGCGCGGATATGCCAGAAGATGCCGCCGCGCTGGGTTGCGCATGCTAATAAAAATAAACAACAAAAACCAAAAGGAGAAAAGATGAAAAAAACTTTGTTGTCAGTAATCGCCGGATTGGCGGTAATAAACGTGGCATCTGCGGCACCGAGTGTTGCGGACCGTAAAGCCCTGTGTGAAAAACACCCGGATAAATATGTTTGGGTTGCAAAGACCGAAGCATGTGTGCCAATTAACCCGTGCAAGTCGGATAGTAGCACGATACAAGAAGCATATTGCAACCGTGTGTTCAAGGATGTGCAGTTAGATAATTGGCGCAAAGGGGCCACAGTGGTCGAAGAGTATGCGCGTAATAATTTAGGTGTTGGTGTGATAATCAAAGAATTAAAAAATCATGGTGTGGAAGCCGGTTTGTTCGGACAAGATTATGTGCGTGCTGTATTAGATGATGGGGGCTATATGGTATTTGAATTTGATGATTTGTCTGACCTTGGTGGCGCCGATGTTCGTGAAGGCGCCGGACGCGCCGCGTGTGCGGTGTATGGTGGCGCATGGTCAAGTTTCGATGGTAATCGAAGAAGTGCCTCATGTAGCGGGGTATCCGAAGCAGGTTGTGCAAAAGTCGCAGAATTGATGACGGAGTTGCGCGATGGGACTTTGGTCAGTCATTCGTATGAAGCGTTTGTAGATGGTTCTGGATATTCTTGCTTTTTGATATTAGAAAAATAGAAACATTTTTCCCGCCCAATGCCACCCGCGAAAAACTTTGGTTTTTCGTGGGACCCGGCGGGGGTGGGGATTTATTTTGGAATAGTGTGTTTTTTGTGATATAATTTCGGTATGAAAAATTTCGTATCGGCGATTGTTATGTTGTGCGTGGGCGCGTTGGTTGCGTCATGTGATTTACAGCCGAAAATAACCGCCTTGCCCGATTCGGTCGGGGATTTTATATCGGCGCGCTATCCGGCATTGTTGGCCGACCCCGATACAGAACCCGAAATTTATAATTCCGCCGTCATGGATTATGGTATTTATACCTCGCCAGAACTCTATGGTTCGGATGGCATGGATGATTATGTTAATTATGTTGATGTTGGTGATTATGTGTTGTCTGGTGATGTGGGTGATGCGATTAGAGTCCAAATTAATGATACAGACGACGATGTTACGTCGATGACGGAATCTGGGGTGGCGGAATCGCGTTCGGATGTGCTGGATGATTTGTTGGTTGTTCCGGGGTATGTTGTTGATGAATTAAATGTGCCGGTGCGTGCCATGGCGGGGACGGTCGTGGTACGTCGTGGGGATACATTGTATTCAATTGCGCGGGAAAACAATACAACAATTACCGAATTGGCGCGTGCAAATAATATAAACCCACCATATACGATTAAGGTTGGGCAAACGTTGAAATTAAAATCGGCCCCCGAACCAAGGCCAATAGAGCCTAAACCAATTATCGCAAAACCGGTACAACAAACAAAAACCAAGACCCCAGAAACAAAGGTTGAACAAAACAATATTGAAAAACCGGCACCAGAAAAGCCCAAACCGGCGGATGTCCGGGTGCCTGTAAAGACGATAACGGTTGCGCGTGGTGATACATTGTATTCTTTGTCACGGGCGTATTCGGTGCCGGTAAATGATTTGGCGGTTATTAATAAACTGACTGCGCCGTTCGCATTAAACGCAGGCCAAAAATTGCGTGTGCCGGATTCGTCGGTTGTAATAAAATCCAATGCGTCGGAAAATGTTGCCACGAAAACTGTAACGGGAAATACAAAATCTGGCGCGATGACAAAGCGGGCAACGGCACAAACAAAACCGACAACGGATAAGTCAAAGGGTGCAACAAAGTCTGTCGCGAATAATAAAGCACCTGTGCCGGCGACAGGAAAAACATCAAAGGCACAATCTGCAAAAACAGAGGCAAAAAAGCCGGCGCAAAAACAGCAAGCAGCCCAAGGAAAAAGCGCCGCTAGTGCCGCGCCAACCAAGGCCGCAACCAACACAAAAACCGAAATGCAAAAAATACCGGCACGTTCGGCGTCGCGATTTACGTGGCCGGTGCGTGGAACAATTCTGTCGCACTATGGCGCGAAATCGGGCGGTCTGTATAACGATGGTATAAATATAGGCGCGGCGGACGGTGCGGCGGTTGTGGCGGCGGAAAACGGTATTGTTGCGTATGCTGGGAATGAAGTGCGCGGAATGGGTAACCTGATTATTATTCAGCATGCTGATGGTTGGATGACGGTGTACGGGCATTTAAAATCTATGAATGTGCGCATGGGGGCGCGTGTGGCGGTCGGTCAAAAAATAGGGGCCGTCGGTAAAACAGGCAAAGTTTCGAAACCGCAATTACACTTTGAAATTCGCAAGGGTACCAAGGCATATAATCCAACGAATTATTTGAAAAAATAAATTAGTGATTAGTAAAAATGGTTGCGAATCGCAACCATTTTTAATTTGTTATGTATTTTGTTTAGATGCTTTTGTCTTGAAATCTTTTCAGGTATGCCGACAGTTGTGAAACCTGGAACTTTGTTGTATCTGGTTGCTTGACCGCATATTGTGCGCAGATATTGTACAGTTTTTTGCTTAATTCATTCGGTAATATAATTTGGGTGTTGTCTGTTTGTACTATTCCACTGGTGCATTTAAATATAAAAAAACCTGTGTTTTTATTGTATATTTCAAAATACGTTCCGGCACCCACATCCCCAAATGGTTCGCTATATGAAAAAACTATATTTGATGACGATGACGCGACCTGTTTCAAATCATTGAAAACGTTTTCTGCGTATTTCGCGTTGCGCGGGTGATTTAAAAATATGTCCATTGTAAATCCTTTGTGCTTGTATAACCAGTATTGTTACACAAAAAACACAAATGTCAAGATTTTTGTATGGCGTTGCCTGTCTTCGCATGTGCTTTACCGCGTTACACTTGTAAAACCGGCTATCGTGTCGAACCCCTGGGGTTTTCGTCCAATGGCCCAATGCAAAAATTAAAATCGGCACAAGGCCGATTTGAATTTTTGGTGGGCGCATGGGGACTCGAACCCCAGACCCACTGATTAAGAGTCAGTTGCTCTACCAACTGAGCTATGCACCCATGGGTCCATCAGACCCGCTGATTATATATTGTTTTTTATGAAATGCAAGATTTTTATGTTTTTGGTCGGAATTGTCGCCGCGATAAAAAGGCATCCATACCTATGCAAACAATATTAATCACGTGATAACATGTTTTTGTTGAAGGGTGTTTACACACATCACAAAACAAAAGGAGAAAAAATGAAAAAAATAGTTATCCCTGCCATGGCGGCGATTATCGCAAGTCCTGCGTTGGCCGGTCATCAATCAACATATGATAAGTTTATGGAAATGGATCCGTATATCGCCCTCCGTTTGGGTGCGGGATATACTAACCTGAACTATAGCTTTAATAATAACAAAGAATCCATCACAGATGAAGACTTGCACGGGCGGGTCGCATTGGGTTTAACAATGTGCAATACCGCACGAACAGAAATCGAATGGTCAATGTTTACCAAAATCAAGGATAGTGCCGGTTTTGGGTTGCCAGACGGAGTGAATGTTGATGTAAAATTGCAAACGTTATTGATGAATGTTTATATGGACTTTGGTGATTATCAAATTGTTCGTCCGTTCGTCGGTGTTGGCGCCGGTGTTGCATTCGCCGATGTCACACGTTCGGTACCGGGCGCTGGGTCATTCGGTCACGACCAGACCAGATTTTCGGCCATGGGGTCCATTGGGTTGGCCTTTGATTGGAAAATCTTTGCCGTTGATATGGCGTTCCGCTATACATACGCAGATGTTAATTCAGGATTGCACAATTTTGGTGGCGACATCGGATTGCGCTATATGTTCTAAATCTGAATATATTTGATACACAGTGTTGCGATTTACCCCGAAATATTTTTCGGGGTTTTGCATACATTATATTTTTTTGTCGGGATAGACCATCCGTGATTAAAAATAATTTGGTATGTATTGGAACGATATAGAATCTGTTCCATATCAAAAAATAAAATTATCTGCACACATTCGATGTGGATTTATCGTTTTAGAATTTAGGTAATCATACCTGGCGAAAACGGATAGGGTTTGGTGTATAATTTTTTCGTAACCAACACGAAAGGAGACAAAATATGCAAAACATGTTTAAAAAAATAACAACATTCACAATTGCGTTTGGTGCGGCGGCGGTATTGGCGGCGTGCACCTGTGGCATGGAACCTGGGCATAAAAATGCCAAACATCATCATAAACCGGCACCGGCAGCCGTACCACAAAAACAAGAAGTGGTGATGTATGAGATGATGGATGTTGTTGAAACCGAAGTTATCACAGATAATGTGGTAAAGGCAAAAATCTATACGCGCAGCAGTATGGGCGGAACATCAGATATGGGCTATATCAAATTTGCCCAAACGAACAATGGCGTAAAAATGATGGTTGATTTGATTGATTTGCGTCCGAACAAGGATTATACGGTTAAGATTTATAAATGCGGTACATGCAGTGGTCAAAACTGTTGCTCGTCAACATGTATGAATGCAAAATTGCCCATCTTATCAATTGATGAACCGGGACGTTTGACCCAAACATATAACGTTAGTGGTATTAAATGGCAAGATATGAATAATGCCAAAATTGTCCTGACCCGCGATGGTGGATACAAGGCTGCATGGGGTAAATTGGGACCTGCTAATAATTTCTAGGTATTTCATTTAACCAAAACTGTTGTTGTTCTATCCCCATTTTTGGGGATATTTTTATTTGCCTTGCGGGTATTATGTGTTAATATCTACACGTTGTGAAACATTTCCTAGTAATTTTTGTTGCAATATGTTTTATGGCGCCATGTGTCATGGCTGATTATGTTTATGATTCGGATACTGTGTTCGCAGAACCGGGGATAATTACTGACACGGTGACATTGTCAGAAAATATCGAATTTAAAAATTATAGTGATTTGCGTGGCGATTTAATTATCCAATACGGTGCCCGTATATATAATTGGGGACAAATTACGGGTGATGTTAATGCAATGTCGCCGGCATCCGTTACGCAATATATAACCGGGCCGGATAATGCACATAAAATATCTAATTTATCCGGGCATATTGTGCGTGTGGAAAATATTAATGCGAATGCACGGTTGGAACTAAACGATTTGTTGGTGGTGGCATCTGGGGCGTCGGCCATTAATATTGATAATGCGCATGTTTGGGTTGGTCCGAATATCACAGAATTTGGGACGGATATCAATCTGGGGGATGCGGTTACGTTTTATTTATATGGAATCAAGCCTGGGTTTTCGGGAATTGTTGTGAACCGGTTGCATAATGCGGTACCAAATGTTGTACCGGTTGGGTTGGATTCAATGTATTTATTGGAACATACAAATAATGTAGGGCCGTTGTATGTTCGTCTGGTTCGGCAAACAGATTATTCAA